>CALMNJ010000403.1 GCA_937868675.1 uncultured Bacteroidota bacterium
GCCGTTCGCGGTAGTAGTCGTCCAGTCTGTCGCGTTGTTGCGGGATAGCGATAAATAAATAGTAGGCTACAATGGCCAGCACAACAAATGCCGCAGCAATGGCACCCGTATTTTCCTTAACTGTTTTGGAGAGTGGGTTCATGGGGTTTATTTTTAATACCGGGTACCGTTTTGTTTTAAGGGCTGGGTTCCGATTTTGATTTATGATAACTGTTTTTGTTTTTTAGCTTCCTTGATTTTCGAATCAATGTTATCCATCCAGCGGTCGTAATTTTCAGGTTTTTGATAAGGCAAATCCCTGTATTGTATTTCGTGCCCAAACTTCTGGTATAGCTTAACGAGGTTAACCGGAAAGTAGCTGGCCATATAATTGTGGATGCACTGTAGGTAGATTTTGTTTTTTCTGATTTTTGAAGGATTCATAGTACCCTGAATATCTACGTAGTAGCCAATAAACGGCCTTAGAAAATCAACATCAAAAGCGCCTATTTTTATAAAGTAATAGTACTTTTCGAGTTCGGTAAAGTAGGCGTCAAATATTTCGCGCAGGTGTGCCTCAAACAAAGTAAAATTGGCGCCTTTGGAGTGTGGCCTCAGCGCATAGCCCAACATCTCGTCCGAAACCGTGATATCGTTAAGGGTAATGTCTCCGTAGGGAAAGGTGTCAAAATGAAACGAGGTGTAATCCGTTAATGTAAAAACCAGTTTGGTGTTTTGTTTTGAAACAAATTTTTCGATGCTTTCGCTTATTTTAAGCAAACTTGAAACCTCTTTTGATTTTTGAAGTTGTACGTATTTGAACACACCGAATAAAAATGTTATGATGGCACCCGTCATTCCCAGTAACGAACCGTATGTTGCAATAAAACTCATAGTGACTCATTTTTTGCCTACTCTTTGGCGGATTTTCGGCACGCTCCGTTTGTACTACCCAATTATTAAGCAAGTTCTTTGAGTGAGGTATCGTATATTACTTTTGTTATCTGTGATCAGTAGTTTGTTAGTTTTAATGGGTCGGATCGAAATTTTTTTGGATACGTTAAATCCATTTCTGATGCCGGAACATAAATATAATAAACAAAAATGTTAAAAGTATCCGGGGTTAAAACCTTTTGTGTAACAAACCAATGGCAGTTTGAAATCTTATATCTCAACTCTGCGTATGATGAGCTTCTTGCCCACACTGTCGAGTGTAAATGTGATGCCGTAACTGCCAAGGCTGAAGTACATCCTGTTGTCGGATACTTCGTCAAGGTCGAGGTTCTTTATTGGAAAGTATGTTTCAATTTTATCTGCCGGTCCTCCCAAAAAAATATCGGGGTTCACTTCCATTTGCAAGTGTTTGTTGAAGGTTGCCGAAATGTTTTCCAGTTTCATTTCTTCGGGGTTACCTCTAAGATTATAGGTAAGCTCAAGGCCGCTGAAGGAAATAACTTTTCGTTTGCCGGTGCCGTAAGCGGGTTCCCCGTCGGCGGTGTATCCGCACCAGTCAAATTCGGTTACATCAAAGGTGTCTTTTATGCCAAGTATTTTTACACTTTGGGCGGGCAACGTTTTTTCAAGCAGAATGGAATCACCGTTATAAACGATGCCCAGTTTTGGAATAATCTTCACCACCGGCTGTTTTGAGTGGCAGGATAAGATTATAAGAATTGTAAGGGCCATGAATAAATAAATACCCTTTTTTTTCATATTGCTTGTTTATATAATGTCCTGAACAGAGCCCGCTACAAATTTAACATTTGCGGCAACCCTGATTTATAAAGCAAAGGGTGTTTATAAAAAAAATTTGGAAGTAACTATA
>CALMNJ010000404.1 GCA_937868675.1 uncultured Bacteroidota bacterium
ATTTTGTGTTCCGTAAGCAGCTTCGCGAGTACTGGCGCTCGCGCGTAGCAGCCGATGAGTTAAATACGAAACCTCGCAAAACAGTCTTTCCAAAGCTTCAGGTAAACAGTGAAATATTTACCCAGCTGTTCGGCAGCAACACCATTGATATTAAACCTACCGGAACCGCCGAACTTATTTTCGGGCTTACCCGAACCAAAAATTTTAACCCTTCAATTCCCCAGCGACAACAAAAGCTTACCAATTTCGATTTTAACATGAGGATTCAGCTCAACCTCATCGGTAAAATTGGCGAAAAACTTAAGGTGACCACAAACTACAACACCGAAGCCTCCTTCGATTGGGAAAATCAGGTTAAAATAGATTACACTGGCCTTGAAGATGAAATCCTGAAAAAAATTGAGGCAGGCAACGTTACCCTGCCCCTCAACAGCAGCCTTATATCGGGCAGCCAGACCCTGTTTGGTTTTAAAACCGATATGCAATTCGGCAAACTGAAGGTGGTAACGGTTGCCTCGCAGCAAAAGGGCAAAAAAACCGAAGTCAACGTTCAGGGCGGTGCGCAAATGCAGCAATTTAATTTTACCGCCGATAATTACGAAACAAACAAGCACTTTTTCCTTTCACATTATTTCCGCGAACACTACGACACCTGGATGTCGGGAATTCCCATCATCAACACACCCATCGTCATCAATAAGGTGGAGGTTTACGTACTTAGTATAAACGGCAATGCAGAGCAAACCCGCAATCTGGTTGCCTTCGAAGACCTTGGCGAACACATCAGCTATGTGGCGACGCAGATGACCTCCGGTATCAACCCTTCCAGCAGCAGCGACGGGCATAACTATAACATTATTGATCACAACGATAAAGACTCTATTCCATACAACGATGCCAACTCGCTATACGAAATTATGGTGAGTTCGAGCTACGGTATATTGAAGGAACGGAAGGTGGATACGGTAAACACCCTTCTTTCAGGCACCATCAGGGCAACAAATGCCAACAACGATGGCAATGGCTATATGGATGGGGCCCGCGATTTTAACGTAATACGCAATGCCCGCCGGCTTAACCCAACCGAATATTCGTTCAATGCCCGCCTCGGATATGTTTCACTTAATCAGCAGCTCAACAACGATCAGGCACTCGCCGTATCCTACCAGTACCAGTACAATGGGAAAACCTACCAGGTAGGTGAATTCAGCGATCAGGTGCCCGAAAACAGTAAAATGCTTGTTTGTAAGCTCCTTAAAAGCGCCGTGGTAAGCATCAAGTACCCGATGTGGAAACTCCTCATGAAAAACGTGTACTCGCTTGGTGCCTATAATCTCAACCAGCAGGATTTTAAACTGGATGTGTATTACAACAACCCCGAAACCGGTGTTGATGTGCCGTATCTGCCATATGGCAAACCCAATGGCCGACAGCTCATACGCGTGCTCGGCTGCGACAGGCTCAGCGTAAACGGCGACAGGGGCAGCGATGGTATTTACGATTTTGTTGACAAATACACCATCTCAATAAACAATGGCCGTGCGTATTTTCCAACCGTTGAACCTTTTGGAAGGAGTCTCGCCAAACAATTTGACGAGAGCGATTTTCCAAAAGCAAACAATTACATCTTTAACGAGCTCTACGATTCAACCCGGGTTATCGCATCCAACATTCAGAGCAAAAACCGTTATAAAATAAAGGGCAGTTACCGCTCTTCGTCAGGCTCCGAAATTGCACTCAATGCGCTCAACATTCCGCAGGGCGCTGTGGTTGTAACTGCCAACGGTGTTACCTTGCAGGAAAATGTTGATTACACGGTGGATTACACGCTGGGTCGCGTGAAAATTATTAATGAAAGCATACTTAATTCAGGTTCAAACATAAAAGTTACACTCGAAAGCAATTCGCTGTTTAGTGTACAGCAAAAAAGCCTGTGGGGTACGCGCATGGACTACAAGGCGAACCGGGACCTTACCATTGGCGGAACCTTTCTCAGATTCACAGAGCGACCCATTACCCAAAAAGTGGCGATAGGTGACGAACCGGTGAGCAATATGATACTTGGTCTTGATGTGAACCACAAAACCGACGCACCATTTCTTACACGCTGGCTTGATAAACTGCCATTTTACAGCACCAAGGAAATGAGCACCATTACCACCCGGTGGGAAGGCGCCAAATTGTTTCCCGGAAATGCCAAGGCCATTCAGAAAAACGGAGGCAACTCTTACATTGATGACTTTGAAGGCTCGGTTGCCACCATTGATCTGAAAGGCGCTACAAGCTGGCACCTCAGCAGTATTCCCCAAAAACAGGTTCGTGCCTTTCCCGAAGCGTTGCTAATTGACAGTATTGCATCAGGTGCCAACCGTGCACGACTGAGCTGGTATAATGTGGATGCATTATTTACCCGCGACCAGGGTTCAACCACCCCCGACTACTTCTCCTCTAAAAAACTTTTTTCCAATAATATGTGGAGGCAGGTTTTTGAGAGTGATCTCTTTCCCGGAAAAACACCACCCAACGGACAAAAACAGGTATTGCCAACGCTTGACCTTGCATTCTTTCCCAGCGAACGCGGCCCTTACAATTACGATGTAAATGGTTTTGGTTCGCTTTCGGCTGGCATTGACAAAGATGGAAAACTGAACTCGCCCGAAAAGCGCTGGGGTGGTATTATGCGCAAACTGGAAACCAACGATTTTCAGGCTGCCAACGTGGAGTATATTCAGTTCTGGCTCATGGATCCTTACAATGAAGATTATGACCTGAAATCCGATTCTTCTTTCGATCATAATAAGCTTCCAAGCGGCGACCTTTACATCAACCTCGGAAATATTTCTGAAGATATTGTTCGCGACAACCGCATGGTTTATGAAAACGGAATTCCCGGTACGTCTAATTACTCCAGTGCCTATCAGGTCGAAAAAAAGAACCTGGCCAACGTGCCCGTTCAGCCCCCAATCGTAAATTCATTTTCGCAGGACAACGGCGATCGCCCTTTGCAGGATGTTGGATATGATGGTATGGGCGATGAGGCCGAACGCGAACGTTTTAAAAGATCACTCAGCGATATCAGTGATCCTAACAAATACAATCAGGATGCACCGGCTGTGGCAGCCTTTAAAGACGATCCGTCGTCCGACCGCTATCACTTTTTCAGGGGCGACGATTATGATGCGGCACAGTACACCACCGTGAAGCGTTATTCAAAATACAACAATCCAGAGGGCAACTCGCCAACCGAAGCACAATACGGGTCACTGAACCCCAAAGGTGGAAATTACTCAACAGGGGCTACCACCATTCCAAACATTGAAGATGTAAATAAAGACAACACACTGAGCGATATTGAGAACTATTACCAATACCATATCCGTATAAGCCCCGAAGACCTGAAGCCTGCCAATGTTGGGAGTAACTTTATAGTGGATGTGTTAAACGAATCGGCTATTTTCAGCGACGTAACGAAGAATGTAAAATGGTACCAGTTCAAAATTCCCATTTCGCAATTCGAAAGCAATTTTGGTGATATTGAAAGCTTCAACTCCATTCGTTTTATGCGGGTGTATGTAAAGGGGTTCAGCAGGCCGGTATTGTTGCGCATGGCCCGGTTTGAACTGGTAAGGAGCGACTGGCGCCGGTACCAGTACGACCTGCGTACGCCTGGCGAACAAATTGCGCAGGATGCAAACTCTACAAGTTTCGATGTGTCGGCTGTTAGTCTTCAGGAAAATGCCAACAAGTCGCCTGTAAATTATGTAATGCCTCCCGATATTCAGCAACAGCAGAATGTGCAAACAACCAACCTCGTGCTTCAAAACGAGCAGGCTTTGCAAATGCGCATTTGTGGCCTGAAAGATGGCGACAGCAGGGCTATTTACAAAAGCGTTGATCTGGATACGCGGATGTTTAACAACATCAAAATGAATGTGCATGCCGAACCGCTGAATGGCTTACCACTCAAGGATGGCGAGGTTAACCTGTTTTTCAGGGTGGGTACAGATTACAACAATAACTATTACGAATACGAAGTGCCGTTAAAACTAACTCCAAAAGGCAGTTATGATCCCAACAATGTGGATGCGCGCTACATAGTATGGCCGCAGGAAAACGAGGTCAATTTCAAGTTCGACGACATCAACCTCATCAAAAAAATGCGGAATGATGAAATAGGCTATTTTAAAAATCTGAATCAGCTTACTACACCCTATTCCAGAGACATGGGTGGCTATACCGTAACCATAGCGGGCAACCCCAATCTAGGCACCGTGCGAAGTATCATGATCGGTGTTCGAAATCCAAAAAACTACGACAGCGACTCACATTGCGTGGAGGTGTGGGTAAATGAACTCAGGCTTACCGACTTTAACAATAAAGGTGGTTGGGCTACCACCGGACAGGTGCAGGCAAAACTGGCCGACCTTGGCGTCTTGTCGCTGGCCGGAACGTATAAAACGCCTTATTGGGGCAGTGTGGAAAGCAAAATAAATGAGCGCAGCCGCGAAACAAACCTTAACTGGGATGTGAGCACACAGATTAATGCAGGAAAGTTTTTACCTCAGAAATTGAAAATTACCCTTCCTGTGTTTTACAGCTACGGACAAACCAAAAACACACCGCTTTACAACCCGCTTGATCCGGATGTAAAAATGAGTGCGCTTGATGAGATTAAGGATAAGGAACCCGAGCTGGTGGACAGGATACAGCGACAGGTAGTGGATTTTCTTTTGCAAAATTCAAAGCCTGTTCAACAGCAGAAGATGAAGCTGCTGGAGCTGCTTTGTTCCCTCTCAACGCGTTAGCAAGTGCTTCAATTTTGCTCTTCCCGCCATCGACGAGACCTTCAGCACCTTCAATGACACTATCAAGCCCTGCTGAACCAGAAGCCTTCAAACGACCATGTAGATTGTCTCTGGCGCCTTGTGCAAAAGCACCTGCTGCATCAGACAATTCTTTTTTAGCTGCGGTACCAACACCTGACAAATCAGGCATTAGATTTTTTCCAGCATTCAGAAATTTCTGAACTTCTGGATGTTGCGCAAGATGATCCAGAATACTCGTATTAACGGTTGGAGGAACTGCTGATGCTTCCTTCGCCATAGCCATCAAACGAATGGCCGAAACAGGAATTTGCC
>CALMNJ010000405.1 GCA_937868675.1 uncultured Bacteroidota bacterium
TGTGCTTATTGCGGTGCTTCTGGTGGTAGAAGGGGTTCATATACACCAGGTTGAAATTCCTAAAGGATATATCTATTTTGCAATGGCATTTAGCTTTGCAGTTGAATTACTAAATTTAAGGCTTCGTAAAAAAAGCGACCCGGTGAGCCTGAGAAAGAATACACCCGGGGGCGAAACAAAATAATACAACCATGAACGAAAAGATAAAACAACTCGATCATAAAATGGCCGAGGCCCAGCTGGGTGGTGGCCAAAAGCGCATTGATTCTCAGCACAAAAAGGGAAAACTTACCGCCCGCGAACGTATCCATTTTTTGCTTGACGAAGGCACTTTCGAGGAAATAGGCATGCTTGTGCAACACCGCAGCAACGATTTTGGCCTTGACAAGGAAAAATACCTTGGCGATGGGGTTGTAACCGGATATGGTACTGTAGCCGGGCGCCTCGTTTACGTTTTTTCGCAGGATTTTACAGTATTTGGCGGAAGTCTCAGCGAAACACATGCCGAAAAAATATGTAAAATCATGGATCTGGCTATGAAAAACGGAGCCCCAGTTATTGGATTAAACGACAGTGGCGGGGCCCGCATTCAGGAAGGGGTGGTTTCGTTGGGTGGTTACGCCGATATTTTTTATCGTAACGTGCGCAGCAGTGGTGTTGTACCACAACTCTCGGCCATTATGGGCCCCTGCGCTGGCGGAGCAGTTTATAGTCCGGCTATGACCGATTTTATACTCATGGTTGAGAATACCAGCTACATGTTTGTAACCGGCCCTAACGTGGTAAAAACGGTAACGCACGAAGAGGTAACCAGCGAAGAGCTTGGCGGGGCCATAACACACGCCACAAAAAGCGGTGTAACACATTTTGCCTGTGCCAACGAACTGGAGGCAATAATTACCCTTAAACAACTGCTCAGTTACATTCCTCAAAACTGCGAAGAAGAACCACCCTCACTACCCTACATAGCTGGCAACGAAACGCGCGAGCCGTTGAATAACATCATCCCTGAAAATGCCAACCAGCCTTACGACATACGCGAGGTAATAGAACAGGTAGTGGATGATTCCAGTTTTTTTGAGGTCCATAAATTGTTTGCCGAAAATATTGTGGTGGGCTTTGCCCGCCTTGCCGGGCGCAGCATAGGTATTGTGGCCAATCAGCCAGCTGTACTGGCCGGAGTTCTGGATATTCATTCCTCCACAAAGGCAGCCCGGTTTGTGCGTTTTTGTGATAGTTTTAATGTTCCACTGCTCGTGTTTGAAGATGTGCCTGGCTTTTTACCTGGCACCGACCAGGAATGGAATGCAATTATTACCAACGGTGCCAAACTGCTTTATGCCTTCAGCGAGGCAACCGTGCCGCGCATAACGGTAATTACCCGCAAAGCATATGGCGGAGCTTATGATGTAATGAATAGCAAGCATATTGGGGCCGACATGAATTATGCCTGGCCAAGCGCCGAAATTGCGGTGATGGGTGCCAAAGGGGCTGCCGAAATTATTTTTAAAAATGAAATTGCCGCCTCGGCAGATAAAGAAACTAAATGGAAGGAGAAAGAAGCCGAATACCAGAAAATGTTTGCAAACCCTTATCGCGCTGCCGAAAGGGGCTTTATTGACGAAGTAATAGAACCAAAAGAAACGAGGTGTAAACTCATTCGCGCCTTTAAAATGCTTGAAAATAAAGCTGATAAATTA
>CALMNJ010000406.1 GCA_937868675.1 uncultured Bacteroidota bacterium
CCGTAATGCCGGCCGAGATATTTACAAAAAGTGTATTGTACTTCAACTTTTGCTCCATTGATGATCTACCAGCACGCTTGGCTGGCTACCCGGTAAGATGCGACCCGTACCATAATAATCGCCCTCGTGCACAGTGAGCGAAAACCCTTCGCGGATATAATCCTGCAAAATACCATCCTTATAAAGGCTTACGTTCACCACATATTCGCCACGGGTGAGTGGAAATTTTTTAAGGTAACAGTTGATGACGTCCCCCTTTTGAACGGTATCGAAAGCCTGACCCGATATGTGGTTGGCAAGAGTCATCATTTCTATTCCATCTTCCGAATAGAAAGTCATGGCAAGCCCCACATTGCCAATGCCCGTATCTTTTAATTGGGTTTCAATTCTAAAGTTAACTTCCTGTCCGCTATGTACACCGTTTAATTCCTGTCCCCCGCTGTCAAACAACGCAATATGCTCAAAGCGTATCAGTCCTTCGCCCTCCCGGTCTGCTCTGCTGTTGAGCCTCGATCTTCCGAGGGTAGCCGATTCACGCATATAATGTTTAATGGCAGTTTGTGCGTCGCTTACGTTAAGATCCATTTTGCCATTCTTAAGCACCATTCCTTTGTTGCATAGGTTTTGTATAGCAGCCATGTTGTGACTGACAAACAAAATGGTTTTTCCGTCGCCTGATATTTCCTGCATTTTTCCAAGGCACTTTTTTTGAAAAGCTGCATCACCTACCGCCAGAACCTCGTCCACAATTAATATTTCAGGCTCCAGATGGGCTGCTACCCCAAATGCCAGCCGCACATACATTCCTGAAGAGTATCTTTTTACAGGTGTATCCAGAAATTTTTCGATTTCGCTGAAAGCAACGATCTCGTCAAACTTACGTTCAATTTCGTTCTTACTCATTCCCAGAATGGAGCCGTTGAGGTAAATGTTTTCCCGGCCCGATAGGTCGCCATGAAACCCTGTGCCAACCTCCAAAAGACTGGCCATGCGCCCGGTAAATTCGATTCGTCCGCTGCTGGGTTTCACAATACGGCTCAGTATCTTTAATAAGGTTGATTTGCCGGCGCCGTTGCGGCCAATAATGCCAACACGATCTCCCTGGTTTATTTCAAAACTAATGTCCCTAAGTGCCCAGAATTCTTCAACGCTTTGATTAACTCTCCCGTTTAATATATTTTTAAGTCCCGCTGTAAACGCCCCTGCCAATGAGTCTGAACCGCCACCCTGTTTGTGCAGCAACTTGTATGTTTTGCTCACCCCCTCCACTTTTATGGCCACAGCACTCATATATGGTCGGCAAAAGATTTTTCGAAGTTTAAAAAATAGCGTATCGAGAGTAACAGCGTAAACACGGTAAGGATAAGCGAAACAAAGGCGTAGGTAAAATCAAACGACTCAAAGTTTCCATAGAAACAATACTTAAATGCGTTCAGAATAAAAACAAATGGATTGGATTGGTAAACAACCTTTAGCCACTCCGGAACATTGAGCCCCAGCACAAATTCAGAACTTAAAAATACGGGGGAGGCATAAAATAATATCTGAAGAATGAAAGGTATCATGAATTTTACATCGCGGTATTTTACCGATGCCGTTGCGAAAATGAGGCCAATTGCAAAACTGAACGTGAGTCCATATCCTATTACCAGCGGTAAAAAGACAATATGCCAGGAAGGTATGCCCTTAAGCGCAACAAACATGATTAGGAAAAGTACAAATGCAATAAGAAAATCAACCAGGCAAACCAGGAGACTTGATGCGGGCAGGATCAGTTTTGGGAAATACACTTTGGTAAGAATATTGGAGTTAGCTGTAAGGGAGTTGCTGATGTCGCCGATAGCGGTTGATAATAATTGCCAGAAAACGATTCCTGCCGAAACGTTTAGGAAATTATCAGCAAAACCCGCCTGCCTGTTGGTTAAGTAACGCAAACATCCGAATATGGCGATATTGATCAGGGGCCTGATAACAGACCACCCAAAGCCTACCCAGGTTTGCTTGTACCTCACCAGCACATCCCGCAGCGAAAGGTATTTAAACAGTCCGGCATAGCGTCGAAGTTCGCTGAAGTTAAGCAGCGATCTGTCGGTGCTGGTAATTACTGTTTTCATGCCGTTTAAACCTGTAAATATACGTTATTTTGCCGTCAACTTAACTGGCTTCACCCTCGTCAGCTCGCTCCTGTCGGCTGTTTTCGGCTACCTGGTTAAGAATTGCATACCCCATAAATGTGTTGAAAATGGAGAAAAAAAGAATGCCTTTGTTGGAGTCCAGAATATTTTCGGTGTAAAAACCTATAACAAGCAACAGGAGGAATGAAATGTACATAAAATGACGCTGTTTAAACGCAAGACGGAGGTAGTAAACAAATGCGCCTATAAAAATCAAAAGTCCTGCTATACCGTGCTTAACCAGTATAGACAGGTATTGATTATGCGAATTAAATTCCTCCAGATACGAAATAAAGAGTCCGCGTTTTGCATATTGGGTTTTAAGCATAGCTACCTCATCGCCAGTGCCATAGCCGACCCAGGGCGACCTTTTTACAAGAGCCGTAGCGCATTTCCATCGCTCAATGCGAGGCTCCAGTGTGTAATAATTTAGCATTTCGCCGTTTTTAACCGGTTTGAGTTCCGATACAAGCTGTCGCGAAAAACGCTCCCACAAATAAGGAACCGATCTTATAATGGAAAAACATGCTCCAAGCGATAATAGGGTTATGGCCAAGTACGCCCTTTTGTTCCTGATCCTGAATAGAGGAAAAATAAAAAGCATAACGGCGAGGGTTGCAATCATAGTGTTGCGCGACGCCAGAAAAAAAAGTCCCGCAAAAAGTACGGCCCCCGTTACAATCAATATTAAACGCGCCGAAAATGTTTTAATACGATTAAACTGGTTTACAACATTAAAAACAGAAAATGCCACGTAAAGAGAAAGGTAACCGGCGTGAATATCAAGGGGGCGTGAAAACTCATGGTTGAAAAAAACACCCGACAAAGCGGTTGAAACAAGCGGAAGGCGCATGCCTTCAATAAGCATAAACAGCCGGATAAATAAAAACACAATGGCCGTAAACGAAGCCAGTGTAAGTACATTTACAAGCACCGTAATTTTATCGCGATCAGGCCTTAATGCAACGGGCAACAGCAGGGGGATAAAAAATATGGTAGCCTGCTTTTCGAGCATAAAACCCGCCAGAGAACGATGAAGAGAAAGATAGTAACCCGTCAGGCTCAACAAATAGATAAGTTGAAACAGCCATACCTGACGTGGTATTTGCTTTAAGCGTTGTTTGCTGATGGCAAGCAGGGTGCTGAAAGAAAATGCCAAAAAAAGCGCTGAGGAATAAAACCTATCGAAGGGCAGCGAGAAAACAAGCAGCAGGAAAAGTAAAAAACGTAACCGCTCTGCTTTATCGCTGATGGATTTTACAATTTCAATATTT
Organism: uncultured Bacteroidota bacterium; assembly: GCA_937868675.1. Taxonomy (GTDB): domain Bacteria; phylum Bacteroidota; class Bacteroidia; order B-17B0; family Aurantibacillaceae; genus Aurantibacillus. The sequence goes on from CALMNJ010000406.1 coordinate 3,449, forward strand.
TCCGTCCAAAAATTCAAAGCTTAACCAATTCCTCATAGCTATCTATGATTTTTTTCCAGGTGTACTCTTCGGCTATTTTCCTGAAATTTCGCTCAATATACAGTGATGCTTCTTTACCTGACCTGCCTGCGCCGTCCAGAATAAGCTTTACATCCCCGGCAGATGAAAAATAATAGGCATCTGGTCCCAGTACACTCTTATTAAATACATTGTTGTGTGCCGCCACCAGTGCCTTGCAGCCCATTGCCTCCAGCAACGAAGGGTTGGTGCCCCCCACCGAATGGCCATGAAAATAAAGGTTGCTATAAAACCGCAGGTTGTTTATGATAGAAGGTTGATAAACCGGCCCCGTAAAAACAATTCGCTCTTCCTTTTCAAATTTATGCGCGAGATACCTGCCAAATTTATTTTTTATGTTGCCCGTTACCAGAAATGGCTGTTTTGTTTCAGAAGCACAGAGCCCATCCAATATCATTTCGATATTGTTTTCGGGCTCCATACGCGCAATCAGGAGACTATACCCGAATGGGGTAATTTTGTATGGCAAAAGAGCGTGTGCATCGCCTTCCGAAAACAAATCGCTTCCATAGGCAATAAATGTAACGTCGGCCCTGTATTCTTTTTCGAGATAATCCTTTATGGCCAGTGAGTCGGCCACCAGTTTGTAACTGTGTTTAACCGCGCGTTTTTCCGAAAACTTTAAAAAGGCCTGCACTTTGGCGCTGTATTTACTTCGCTTCCACTCCATGCCATCCATATTGGTAATCACTTTTGCCTTGCGGGCAAATAAGCCCATCCAGATGGCACTGCTGGTATAGCCCAGGTTAATGATCGCGTCAAACCCACGCTTACGTGAATCCAGAATACAATTAAGATCATAAATGAACTGCCCGACCGTGCCAATGTTACGTTCAGGATCGAAGCAATGAACAATGTTTACTCCACGCCAGGTGCTTTGCGTGTACTTATGGTTATGCGAATTATAAACCACCACGTCATGGCCTTTTTCAACGAGGCCCAACGAAAGATATTCAGCCAGTTGCTCAAACCCGCCGTAGTTATTAGGAATTCCGCGGGTTCCTATAATGCCAATTTTCATCCTGCTTTGTTCAGCGGCGAGCGACTCACCTTTTCAGGCTTTCCTGAAAGGATATCGGCCAACCGTTGTTCAAATATATCGGTTGTAAAGTTCAATGTAAAGTATCCAAAGCCTTTTTCGCTCATCTCTTTTCTCAGCGCCGGATTGTTTATAAGTTCCTCAATTCCATCCGCCAGCGTAGCAGCATCCACATCGCTTATCAATACCCCGCGCCCATCGCCCAATACATCGGGTATGCCGCCTATCCGCGACGAGATACATGGTACGCCAAACTGCATGGCTTCCAGCAACACAAGACCAAATGTATCGTAATCGCTTGGAAGCATAAAAATATCAGCGCCACGGTATTCGCTGTATTTATCTTCACCAAAACGTGGCCCCAGCAAAACCACTGTGTCATCTATGCCCAGTCTTTTCACCTCCTGCGCCAGATCTGCGTATTTCACATCCCCCTCGGTGCCGGCAACCCTCACTTTAAATTTATATCCTTTGTTTCGCAATATAGAAGTAGCTTGCAGTACAAGATAGATGCCTTTTCCCCGAATCAGGTTTGACAAATAAAGTAAGGTTGGCTCGGCTTTATCAACACGATATGTATTATTCAAATTTACCTGAGGAACACCGTTCGGCAAAATATAAACCGGCCCTTCATAAACCGTTTCAATGTCTTCTATCAGCAGATCCGAAAGGCATATTAGTTCAGTACCCATGAACACAAACTGATACAGCGCACGCCTTAATTTCGATTTTTCCGCGTGTTTCCTGAAACCGTACGAGTGAATATGCAGGATAGGTCGTTGAAACAAAATCCTGGCCATCAAAACAATAAGGGAATCTTTTACAAAGCTTGGGCCATATGGAAAAATGGTGATATAAACATATTTATAGCGCCTGAACAATAATTTAATAAATGCCTTGGCAAAAACTCCAAGCGCCAAACCCAGCTTGTAAAGTTTACCCCGCTGCAAATCATCCACAGTTCGCGAGGTAGATAAATTCACGTAATCACACTCAAACTCAGCATTAATATGTTTGCTGTCGTAAATAATTTTACTCATTACCGAAACCCCGTGAACAGGTGGCGGCAGTTGCATAATGAAGAGTATTTTATGTTTTTTTATTTTCTGCATAAATCGGATGTATGCCAACACCCTTTACCAGCGCGCCAAAATACGAAATACAATAGTTAATTATTGGAGTGTTTTGTGAAGTTTATTCAGGTTTGCTATCTCGTTTTTACGTTATATATCCAATAATGAAATGAGTTTACGGGCACTATTGGCCCAATTATATTTTACTCTGATAATTTCCGATACCCCGCTATCTCCATTCTTTAATCTGCCGGCTAAAAATTCCGGTATCTTTTCAGCCAGCTCGGTTTCGTTATCGGGCGAAAAAAGACCGCTTCCAAAAAAAGAGTACTCCTGCATAGCCGTTTTGTTGGAACACATTACAGGCACATTCAGTGCGCCCGCCTCAAGGGGCGGAATGCCAAAACCTTCGGCCTTTGACGGATAAACAAACAAACTGGCCGCCTGATAAAATTTAAGCAATTCATTGTCATCTACCTGTTCAATATGACGAAAATGTTCCTTTTCCTCCTCCGTCATTTTCAATACAAGTGCTTCAAGACCTTTACTTTCAATAGAGGTTTTACCAATAAAAACCAGCCAAATGCCTTGTTTGGCAAGATTTCCCGACAAAAACGCTTTAAGAAGACCGGCATTGTTTTTTCGCGGCTCAATGCGGCTAACGTACAATATAAATTTTCCGATGCCATAATGGCTAAGGATGTGCTGTTGGGCCCCGGATTTATTAAACGGTTCGAAAAACTTTTCGGAAACACCGTTAGGGATTACATGCATGCAGTTTTTATCAAGGCCATAATGATGGGCGATGCGCTCTACGGAGTAGTTTGAAACGGTGGTTTTAATATCTGCCCGCATAATACTGCGGCGGAAAATGAAGTTGCGGGAAACCCTGAAAAGAAAAGAAAACTCCTTCGGAAAATCATTAAACAAAATATCATGTGTGGTTACAATGTATTTGCAATGCCTGCGCCATGGCGCGATGTACTGAAAATGAGCAACGTCAATCTTGTGCTTCTTTAGCATGCGCGGAATTTCCACAAACATGCGACTAAACGAGTTTTTGAATTGATATTGAAGATACGTAACCCCTTGCTTTTGCCCGAACTCGTCCTGAAGCGTTTTAATATCGCGGGACGCAAAAAAAAGTTCAATATCAGGGCGCTGTTGCATAACCTCAGTGTAAATTCCTTTCAGGAACGTACGGGTACCCTGAAACTCCTTGTCAAATGTATGGGCGTCAACAAATAAGCGCATACCGCCAATCAGGTTAATTTGTAAAAATCTTTTATGAAGCCTGCTTTGCCACTTTCCACATCTACTAACGGAAGTTCTTTTATTACCGGCAACCGTTCCCCGTGTGCCAGAAAAGTAAGTTCCCCACCCCTTCCTCTCGAATCCCGGTTTGCCGAAGCCCTGAAATCATCCGGAAGGCTGCACTTTCGGAATGGCGACGACAGATCGCGCCTCACAAAAAACGCGTTTACGCCAGCACCCGCTGTGCCAATAAAATCATAGCCCTTTCTATCGGCCAGATAACAAAATGCGGGTAGCGAAGCTCCAAAATACAATTGCGAATAATGAGCGCCAGTCCGTGTAAAATCATCCCTGTATGGCACGCTTACCTTGTGATGAGCGCCAAATGCAGAGTTATATTCGCACATGACGATGCGTGGTTTGATACAGTTAATGGCTTCCCATACCCAGTAATCATTCCCGTCAATATCCACGCTTAAAAGTCCAATGTCCTCCGTTTTGGTGTAATCATTGATAAGATCGTTAATATTTTCTTTGGTAATAAAACTGTGAACTGCGCGCAGATCGTACTTCCAGTATATATAATCGTTCTGTATGTATTCAATATTCTGTTCCGACCCGTCAATTACCAAACCCGACCAGTGATTATTGATGAGCAGGAACCGTGTGTTGGATTCGGTGTAATTTTCAACGCCAAACTCAACAAATACCCTGTTAGGTATATCCATCTTGCTGATGATGTACTGAAGTATTCCATCCTCGCCCCGTTGCGAAAAAACCTGAAACTCGGCCTCTTCCAGCGACCTGAAAGTCTTTCCTGAATTAAGCGCCGACATGATTCTGCCATTGAGTACCAGGTTTTTCTGCACATCATAATTGAAACGATTGTAAACCCGGTGGTATATTTTTTTTATATAGTTACGCATGTTTTATTTCATGTTATAAATCTTACGAATAAGTCGTTGCGGCAGAAAAGAAAAAAAATACAAGAGGTAAGACGTCCGCTTCAAAGGTTCGTGTTTAAGCGAAGACAACAGGTGACGCCTGGCTTTCGCAGGTTGGTAATTATTCCAGAGATACTTTTTTGCAATCATCCGGTGATAAGAGCCAAGCTTTTTATCTGGATTCAGTTTCCTGGTATTGATCAATAACTCAATCCCTTCCTCCTCACTGATATGACCGTTTTGCATGGCTTTCTTTTTTAATTCATTAAAACGGGGCGTACGATCTTTTTCATCAACCGTAACGGATGATGGATTGAACCTGACTTTGATAAGCGGCTGCCTGAAATTACACACTTTCCCGTATTTTATCAGCTTTACCCACAAAAAGTAATCTTCAAAAGAATGCGCGCGCGGCTCATAACCACCAACATCCAGAACACTCTTTCTTGCATAAAATACACTGCTGTGAACAAAAGGGCAATAGTCGTTAATGCGCGATTTTATTTCTTCGTTACTGTACCCTGTATTATTATATGTAAACAGAAATTCACCTTCCTCACTCATGTAATCAGCATCCGAACCAATCACAACATAATCCGGATTAGCCTGCATAAATAAATATTGCTGCTCCAGGCGATAAGGATAGCAAACATCATCAGCATCAAAGCGGGCAATGTATGTTCCCCGGGCCTCCCTTAAGCCTGCGTTAAGGGCAACCGACACACCGCCATTAACCTGATTTATGACGCGGATTCGCGGGTCGGTAAAGGAGGCTAATACATTACTTGTATGATCCGTGGAACCGTCGTTTACAATCAGCAATTCAAAATTAGTAAATGTTTGTTCGAGAACACTTTGAATTGCCTCTGCAATGTACTGTGCGGCATTATATGCAGGCATCAGAACAGTTATGGGCACTTCCGTCATACCTGCACTTTGTTTTGTTCTTCTTCCCTAATTTTCATGTCAAGCAACATCAGAAGTTCAAAAATAATCACAACGCTTAAACGCTCATACCAATAATCAAACAAAAAAAACATGAGCAGGGCTGGCAACAACATACGGCCATAGCTAAGATGACGATAGCGTTTAATAAAAAATCCGCAGTATAGCACAAAAAAGGCCAGGGCTCCCAGAATGCCGTATTCGCCTAACATCTGATTGTACCAACAAAACGGGAGATTGGTAATACTGTGTGTTTCGTCATCCCTAAACATAAGGTATTTAAAAATGGCCTCATGGTTGTTTTTAAATTCGAATGTTTCGTAATGTGGCAAAAGCATTAAAAGTCTCGAGTCTTCAACAATTCCGGAAGTGATAAAAGCCTGGCGCGATGAAAACGAACCTGCCCCGGCTCCGAACAAAAAGGCGGCAGCGCCCGACGATAAATAGGCAGCCGTTTGTTTAAACGATGTAATTTTTCCGGCCTCGTGTTCAAGATCAAATTTCTTTAACCGCCCGTAATCAAAAAACGCTTTTTTTGATTTGGCTTTCTGCACCGAATCCTTTAGGTAAAAGACTTTGTTTTCCATACGACCGCGCTCTTTCTTCTCCTTATTGGCATAAGAAGTAAATGAACTTAAAACACTTGTTTGTAGCTTATCAGTGGTTTCAGTTTCGGCAATCGCGTTCCTTTTGCGAAGGTACTGCAAATACAAATTAATGAGTTCGTCCTTGGTATATACGCGCTTTTGCGGAATTAGCGCAATAGTCCCCGCTTTTTCAGAATCAACTTTTGCAGGCAATTCCTCTTTATTTTTTATTTTTAAATGTGCCGGTACTTTAGTAAGCACACTGGTCATATACTTTCCGTTGTCAGGCGTTATTTTATTGTAATACACGATAACGGCAAGCAGGCAAAATACCGCGATGGTTTTATAAACCAATCCGGTTTTAAAAAAAAGAACATAACCCAAAAGGGCACATAAAATAAGCGTACCGAGATTGCTGCCGGTTAGTAAAAACGGAGTGAGCGAAATCAGCGTAAAAACCAGACTGCCCCGGTAAATGAAAAATACACAAAGCATACAACAAATGGCAGTATTAACCAGATGCATGCCTCCAAAAGCGCCACCAATGAGGTCGCCTGAAGAAATACCATAGGGTGGCGGCGATATTTGAGTATATGGATTGAGGCTTTGGGTAGCCAGCATTATTTTAATAAGATCGGCCAGCGAAACGGCAAGATTTATACCAGCAAGCCATTTAAGCGTGGTTTCTGTCTTAACAACCGGCAACTGCGCAATAAATAACGACACCTGTCTGAAAGCCAGCAGCGCAGCGAGCCATAACCCCACGCAAACCAAAACTGCCACGATGTGTGAAACCGAAAGGTCGCCCGATACAAAAAAAAGATTTACCAGAGCCAGCACAGGCAGTGTAACATAAAACCAGACCAGCGCCCCGTTACGCCATTTAAAATCAGGTCTCCAGACATAAACACCTATCAGGGCTACAATCTTAAAAGAAATCCGGTAATTAGACATGAGCAACAAAAAGGATAGCAGTGCCGGATC
>CALMNJ010000407.1 GCA_937868675.1 uncultured Bacteroidota bacterium
AAAGTGCTGATTAACTCGGTAATAAATTTGAGTAAGAAACTAAGGAATCATGGAAAACCTGACAATATTAGAAGGAGAGACCCTAAGACAATGGGAAAAAAGATTAACAAGCATTGAACTAAATCTTTTAACTGTAATAAAGACACTAAATAATTTGTCTCCATTTAATAACTCTAAATCTTCTGTACCTGATTTTATTAGCATTGAAGATGCAGCTATAAAATACAACACATCTAAAACAACAATTCATAATAAAATCAATCTTTTTTTTAAGGTTAAGGGTAGGGAGATTGATAGGTTACAAAAAGGGCCATTTAATTTGGTGAATGAAATAGAACTTTTAGAAGCAATGAGAATTTCAAGTCCAACACCCTCTGCCTTTAAAAAGAAAAGAGGGAAAGAGTAATTATCAATTAACACAGAGTGCCCCTTTGTTTAACAAAGGGGCTTTTTTATTTATAAAATTTCAATTGCATACAAAGTTATTAACAGGCACATTGCATTTTTTCTGTTTGTGAAATATTTGTCCCCCCAATCATCACCCCAAAAACACAAAACCCCCGACTGGCGAGGGTTTTGAGGTGTTAGCTGTGGTTCCGGCGGGAGTCGAACCCGCAACCTTCGGCTCCGGAGGCCGACACTCTATCCAGTTGAGCTACGGAACCATGCCCTGTTTTGCGCGTTTACAGCGGCAAAAACTGAATTTACAGACTGCAAATATAGCACCATTATTTATGGCCTGTGCATAATATTATGGCTATTTTAGCGTTATTGTTCAGGCCAATCATTTCATGAAAAAGCAGATCGTACTTGCATTTATACTTTTTGTAACCATTGCCTTTGCGCAAACCGGCCCACGAACCTGGCGCGACCACACGGGCAACCTTGGCAGCAATTCGGTGGCCAGACTCGGCTCTAAAGTTTACGGCTCGTATATCAATGGTCTGGTGTACTTTGAAGACTCTGAACTGAACCCTACCGTGCTCAATAAAATAAACGGCCTCACCTATGTGGGCGTCAAGTTGTTGCGCACCAACCCATACAACAACCGCATGATGGTGGTTTACAACAACGCCAACATAGATGTGATTGATCCCGCAGGAAACATTTCCAACTACGCCGACCTTAAGCTCAAATCTATCAGTGGAAAAAAATACATCAACGAAATTACGTTCCAGAATAAACTGGCTTACATGTCATGCGGTTTCGGCATCATTGTTTTTGATACCGATAAAATGGAGATTAAAGACACGTACTACATTGGCCCCAACGCCTCCAGCCTTGAAGTATTTCAGATTGCATTCACTGACTCGGTAATTTATGCGGCTACTGAAGCCGGAATTTATAAATCCAACTTCAAAACCAGAGACCTGAGTAATTATAAAAACTGGACACTTGACACGCTAACCCTGCCCGACGGACCATACAGCGGTGTAATTAATGTGGGCGGAAAAATAATGTGTGCGTATGCGCCATCGAAAAAAAATATTGCCACCCGGGGCAAAGACACGGTTTACACCTTGCAGGGGCAAACCTGGAGTAAGTTTGGAACATCGGCCAGCAAAGGCGCCACGGTTTTATGGATGGGAGCGGCTTCCAACACTTCGTATTATGTGCGCGACCTCCTTGGCGTGGTAGTGCGGGATGTGGTAAGCGATGCCCCTCAAAACACCTGTTACGCATTTAATGGCGAAGGCGGTATGAATATTGGCGACGTTTGCATTGCCAAGGATTTTGCAGGACGTGAATGCATTTGGGTGGCCGACCTTAATTATGGACTTTTCAGACAGTTTAATTATTACGACCCTCAAACCCGCGTGCTCATTAACGGAACACACTCTACCCGCACGGCAAAAATAGACGTGAACAATGGCAGGATTGCCGTAGCTCCGGCAAACGTTGACCAAACCGGTGTGGGTTCGGGGGCTCACGAGGGAGTTAATATATTTCAGAACAATGAATGGTCTTATCTGCCGGTTAATGATCCGGGAGGAACGGTTCTTTCTGATCTTACCTGGGCTCTTTTTGACCGGAAAGACCCATCCATACTCTGGGCCTGCTCGTGGTATTATGGCATCAACAAGTACAAAAATGACCAATTGCTTTCAACCTGGAACACAACCAACACGCCTGCCATGCCTTCTATTTTGGTTGGCGAGCCGCGCTGTTCGGGTATGAGTATGGATAAAGATGGAAACCTTTGGGTGGCCAATAGTGACAGGATTAATTTTTTAAGTGTGATTGTGCGGAAAACCAACGAGTTTAAAAATTTCAGATTTCTCAATCAGACTTTTGTCCGGAAAACCATTATTGATAAAAGCGGATTTATTTGGATACTGCACGAGCGCGATGGCGGTATTAGCGTTTACAACCCTAAAGATTTTGCCGACCCTGTGCTGGATGTAAATTACAAAATGCTCAGTAAGGACATTGGCAAAGGCAATCTGGGCGATAACAGTGTTTATGCAGCCGTTGAAGACAAAGACGGAAAAATATGGGTGGGAACGGCTCAGGGCATCAGGGTTTTTTATAACCCATCGGGTATTTTCACAAGTTCTGATTACGACTCACAGCCAATAAAAATTGTGCAGGATGGTAATGTGGAACTGCTTCTGGGCCACGAGGTTGTTACTTCGCTGGTGGTGGATGGTGCCAATAATAAATGGGCAGGAACACAATCAGGCGGGCTCTATTGCTTTAGCGCCGATGGGCAAACGCAACTGTATCATTTTACAAAAGAAAACAGTCCGCTTTACTCCAACTATGTACTGGATGTAAATTATAACGAGCAAACGGGCGATGTTTTTGTGAGCACTGATCTGGGACTACAGTCTTTCAGAAGCACCATACTTGAGGGCGCTACCAATTATTCTGCCATTGCCGCTTTTCCCAATCCTGTACGGCCCAATTACCAGGGGACCGTTTTAATAAAAGGGCTCATTGACAAAACCGTGATACGCATTGCCGACGAAAGCGGCAACGTGGTTTGGGAAACCAAATCAAGTGGAGGTCAGGTGGAATGGCCGGTGCAAACACTTTCCGGATCGAGGGTAAGTACCGGTGTTTATATTGTGTATGCCTCAACCACCGATGGCGAATCGAAAGCGGTTACCAAAATATTGGTTGTGAATTAATGCGCGTTTCCGAAAAAGCCATCGTGCTTCAGTGTGTAAAGCGCGGCGACAACAAG
>CALMNJ010000408.1 GCA_937868675.1 uncultured Bacteroidota bacterium
CATTGCGCAGCTAAAAACGAGGAGCTAGTGTTTGCCACCAACGGAGGCATGTTTACGGAAGATTTCTCACCACTTGGGCTATATAAGGAAAACCAGAAAGAGTTTCGCAAACTGAACACTGATTCGGGCAATGGTAATTTTTACCTGAAGCCCAATGGTGTGTTCTTTTTTTATGGCAAGGGAAAGGAGCCAGGCATTATGTCAACAGAGCTTTGCGAAACGTACAAGGATGTTATGTATGCCAGTTACGCAACGCAGTCGGGTCCCATGCTGCTTATAAATGGTTCGGTGCACCCGGCCTTCACCAAAGGCTCCACGAACCTCAACATCCGCAATGGGGTGGGTATTTTGCCCAACGGCCATGCCCTCTTTGTGATTGCCACCGAGGCGATAAATTTTTACGATTTCGCGATGTACTTTAAGAAAAGGGGCTGCAAAGACGCGCTTTACCTCGACGGTTTTGTATCGCGGGTATGGCAGGAAGGAAGGCAAATACCGGTTGCGTCTCAAAATTTTGGTGTGATGGTGGGGGTTACAAAAAGGAAATAAACCCCGACGAAGCCTGAAAAGAAAGCGGGTTGCTCAGGCGGAGTGCCGCGCCAGGGATTGCAGCGAAAAGCCCACAGCCGCGAGGAGCGCGGCGAGGACTTGAAGCGGAAAGCCCGGCCCGAAGGGGGCGCCCTGAAAAATTCAGCCAGGGCCATTCCGAAACAAAACCAAAAAGGAAAATCAGGTTCTAATTATGTATGCCGGGATTGTTCTCTTGTATTTTTTCGAGCTTTACTTTATAAAGCAGGCTCATTTTTTCTTCGAGCAGATTGGTGGCGCTTTTCCTCAGAAAAAAATCGATCTCGTAATGGGTTTCATAATTTGTTTGGGTAATGCCGGCGCCGGTTTCCTTCAGCACCCGCATCACCGTGTTCAACTCCTCAGTAGGAAATAAGGCGCGAAACCGGTCTTCCACAAAACGCTCGGTCATTCCGGTTTTTGCAATGGCATCCGAAGCTGCATTTTTGTACGCATTAATGAGTCCGTTTACACCCAGCAGGCTGCCGCCAAAATAACGCACTACCACAATAAGTGTGTTGTAAAGACCATTCACCTGAAGCTGGTTAAGGATTGGGCCACCTGCACTCCCTGATGGTTCGCCATCATCGCTTGATTTGTAGTGTTCTTTTTCCGGACCAAGCCGCCAGGCGTAGCAATGGTGCCTGGCACTGGGATGTTCTTTTCTGACCTCGCCGATGAGTTTTTTTATCTCCTCTTCCGAATCTGCCTGAAATGCATAGGCAATAAACTTGGAGCCCCGGTCTTTAAAAACACCTTCTCCTTTGCCCGCAAGCGTGTTGTATGTATCCGTCTGTAAAATCTTACACTAAGTTACATTAAAAAACAAAGAGGCCGTTTTAAAATTAAATTAAAACGGCCTCTTTTTGTAACGGGGCTGATTATCTCAGGTACAGCATTTCACGGTATTTTGGCAAAGGCCAGGTGGCATCGTCAACAATGGCTTCCAGCTTGTCAACGTTGTAGCGGATGTCTTCAAAGTATTTTTTCACTTTGTCGCAATAGGCATTTGCCTGTTTTTTGGCACTGCTCAGGTTATTGGCTTTTTTGCGCTCTTCGGTCATGTCGTCGGCTGCCTTTTTAATGAAGGCTACTTTTTCGCTGATTTCTTTTATCAGCATCAGTTGCGTTTCGGAAGCCGACTTCCATTCGTCTGCCGCCAAAATGGTCTTAAGGCCACTCACATTATCCACCAGAATTTTTTGGTAGCTGAGTGCGGCAGGAATTATCTGGTTGTTCACCATATCGGCCATAATACGCGATTCTATCTGAATTTTCTTGGTATAGGTTTCAAGATAAATTTCGTAACGGGCCTCCTGCTCGCGGTGATTAAGGATGTGGAGGTTTTCGAATAGTTTTATTGTTTTATCGCTCACAAAGGCGTCTAAGGCTCCGGGTGTGGTTGGAATATTGCTGAGCCCGCGTTTTTTGGCCTCATCTTTCCACTCATCACTGTAGCCATTGCCTTCAAAACGAATGCTCTTCGACTCTGTAATGTAGCGTTTCAGCACCTGGAAAATGGCATCCTCACGCTCAAGGTTTTTACTTGCCATAAGCCCTTCCACGTCTTTAATAAAATGCTGAAGCTGCTGGGCCATAATGGCATTGAGAACGGTCATAGCGCCGGCACAGTTGGCGGAAGAACCCACCGCCCTGAATTCGAATTTATTGCCGGTAAAGGCAAAAGGCGACGTACGGTTGCGATCGGTGTTATCAAGCAATATGTCCGGAATTTTCCCGATGCTGAGTTTAAGAGCAGTTTTTTCTTCGGGACTCAGTTTTTTGTCGCCAACGCTTTTTTCGATCTCATCAAGGGCCTTGTTGAGCTGATCGCCCAGAAACACACTCATGATGGCAGGTGGCGCTTCGTTGGCACCCAAACGGTGATCGTTGTTGGCGCTGGCGATCGAAGCGCGCAGCAGGTCGGCGTGCTCGTAAACGGCCTTAATGGTATTAATAAAAAAGGTAAGGAATTGAAGGTTGGTTTTTGGCGTTTTGCCTGGGCTAAGCAGGTTTTTTCCGGTGCTGGTGGCCAGGCTCCAGTTGTTGTGCTTTCCGCTTCCGTTCACGCCGGCATAAGGTTTTTCATGCAGCAGCACGCGGAAATTGTGGCGGATGGCTACCTTTTCCATCACGTCCATAAGCAGCTGATTGTGGTCAACGGCAATATTGATTTCCTCAAAAACCGGCGCGCATTCAAACTGTGCCGGCGCCACTTCGTTGTGGCGGGTACGTACAGGAATGCCAAGCAAATGCGACTCGTATTCAAAATCTTTCATAAAAGCCAGTACGCGCTCAGGTATCGAGCCCCAGTAGTGGTCTTCCAGTTGTTGTCCTTTGGCGGGGGCATGCCCAAACAGTGTACGGCCGGTTTGCTGCAAGTCGAAGCGGATGTTATACAGTGCGGCATCAATTAAAAAGTACTCCTGCTCCCAGCCAAGTGTGCCAATTACCTTGGTTACATTTTTATCAAAGTACTGGCATACTTCCGTGGCTGCCTTATCAAGCGCCGAAAGCGATTTAAGAAGTGGTGTTTTGTAATCGAGGGCTTCGCCGGTGTACGATACAAAAATGGTAGGAATACAAAGGGTATTGCCCCATATAAATGCAGGCGATGTTGGATCCCAGGCCGTGTAACCGCGTGCCTCAAAGGTGCTGCGCACACCACCGTTCGGAAACGAAGAGGCGTCGGGTTCCTGTTGTACCAGTTGTGAGCCGCTGAAGCGCTCAATGGCTCGGCCTCCGCCTATGGGTTCAAAAAAACCGTCGTGTTTTTCGGCAGTGTTGCCGGTTAGTGGCTGAAACCAATGGGTAAAGTGCGTAACACCTTTGCTTTGGGCCCATGCCTTCATGCAGGCTGCCACCTGATCGGCTATTTTGCGGTCAATGGTAACGCCTTTCTCCATGGCCTCTTTCACAGTTACAAAGCCTTCTTCGCTCAAAAACTCACGCATGGCATCAATACCAAAAACATTGGCACCAAAATATTGACTTACCTGGCTGCCAGGGTGCTTCAATTCAACAGGCGTTCTTTTTACAACGTCCTGCATGGCTAAAATTCTTCTTGTACTCATATTTTTAGGGGGTTAAATATTAAAAAGTGTAATTATTTTACAAATCTACCTAAAAAATGGGGGGTGTCAATTAAAAAAGCGTGTGTTTTTTGAAAAAGATATTAAAAAACAGGGGGGAGTAGTTAAAAATAAACAAAAATTCAAGCTGAAGTGCCGAAATCCGGGAAATAAAAAACCCCCGCTTTAGGCGGAGGTCTTTTAATAAGGCATTTTTAATGGTTACTCTATCAACAGCTTTTTCGTTATTGATTTGTCGCCGGCAGTTACTTTTATCATCACCACCTGGTTGTGCAGGTTAAGGTTATTAAGGTGGGTGGCACTTTTAGTACCGCTTACTTTCACATCTTCGGTTAATTTTTGGCCTACGATGTTGTAAACCGATATAACGGCGTCAGTGGCCTGTTCGAAATTGGTTGTTACCACCGGTCCTTCTGCATCTTTACCAATCGAAATATTGGATGACGCGTACAGCTCGTTTACCGAAACAGCTGCACCGCCATTGGCGCACACATACAGCTCGAAACGGGGAGCCTGTGTGGTATCGCTGATGTTGAACACGTACGAAGGCTGCACACGCAAATCAATAAAAGCGTTGGTTAACTTGTCGTGAACAACAACACAGGATGGATAATTCACGATTTCATCGGCAGTAAGGGTATAGCTGCCGCTGATGCTAACCTGTATCAGTAAAGGAATTTTTTTATCAACGTTGCTTGGCGGGAATGAGTTTTGAGACAAGTATTTGTTCGTGGCATACTCAAACGTTGATATGGAGGTATATTGACTGTAAAAGCTTTGCCCTCCACTATAGCCCGGAGTATTGAACATTTT
>CALMNJ010000409.1 GCA_937868675.1 uncultured Bacteroidota bacterium
GGTATTCGATTTTAAAAGTAATGCAAACAATAATAATGACCGTAGCGCAGAGCATACAAGGCCAGGCAAGTCCTTGTATGATCCCTGTTGCCGGTATTCGATTTTAAAAGTAATGCAAACAATAATAATGACCGTAGCGCAGAGCATGGCGAAAATTCCTGGCGACATGCGTGCAATGCTCACCTTTGTGTTCTGATGTTCGAATGAACCTTCGATTTCCCCCTTGGCTTGAATTAAAAACAAAGCAAATCCCAAAAAACCAAAGGCCATAGCCACAAAAATTCCGGTTGACAGCAACACCATGCGCCGCTCGGCGCTGAAGCCCACCATGGTTTCGAGCTTGATGTTTTCGGGGTTTGACTTGAAGAGGAAGTAAAAGAGATAAGCGGAGGAACTTATCAGGGAAATAAGGGACAGTGCGATGGCTGTTTTATAACCCCATTCAAGAAATTTATATTGCTTCTTATCCATGGTTTGGCGAGATTAAAAATGGGCGTACTCTTTTATTAAACAAAGCCTTTGTGCGTAAACACGCGTCATGATACTATGGTAATGTCGTGCTGGACTGTAACAACCGTAGCTCATGTGCGTGGTTTTTAAGTATAAACCCGGACAGCAAGTTAGCCTTTAATTTTAATTTCTGCCAGTTTTGTATCGCAACTTAATGTTTAAAAAACGTATGCTCAATTGGCCTGCGGGCCTTTTTGAGCCCTCCCTGTTTTTTCAGCCGGGAGAGCCGGTAGCGACAGCCTGCCCGCCTGCCGGCGGCAATACACATGCAGGTGTGGGCGCCCGCATGAAGCTTCCGTTACAACCTGGGTGTAATATCAGTCTATTTATGTTAGTTACTGTTTAAATATTCTTTCGTGGTATATAATTTTTCAACGTAAACGTGGCTGTACTTGCGAATCACAAATTCGCAAAGGCCAATATGGCTCCTGTTTTGTGGATTCCAGTCGTAGGTATAACCCAGCTCTGTCCATGGATACTGGTTGTAAAGCCCACAGGCGTAATAACGACTCAGGCGCGTTTGGTTAATCCAGTTAATATACTCGGTATCTGCCGAGTCGGCTGCGGTGAAACAAATGTTGCAGCGATTGTCGGTTATCTCCTTATCAGGGCAAGGGCGAAACAGGTCGTCAGGGCGCACCCACATTTCATAAAAATAGCTGTAGCTGGAGTTGGGGGGTAAACCAAGCATTTGTTTTAAACGCAGGGCTGTGTCGCTTTTTGCATTCAGTTCTTTTTTCATGCGTTCTTTTAATTCAGGTGCGGCGGTTACCCAGATGGGTGAGTAACTGCCGGTGTTGCAGGCGCCGGATGACGGATAAAATTTGCGGCTTTTCCAGGTAACAACCAGCACATAATCCTGGTCGCATATTTTTTTCCAGCGCAATTTTGGGTTATCCGGAGTTATCGCAATCAGGTTGGTGTCGGGCGTGTTGCCTGCCGGATACATGGAGGTTTGAATGGCTTGCTGGTAAAGCGCTGCGTTATTGTCCTGTGCCTGCGCGTTGTTTACAAATGCTGTCAGGAACAATGTGTAAAGCGCGCCTTTTATGGATGAAAAAAGCGTGTGTGATGTTTTCATATTGGTTTTGTTTTGCCTACTCTTTGATCGGATTTTTGGCACACTCCGTTTTTTAAATAGTATTTTGGAAGAGCGAAGCAATGAATGAAAAACAGATACAAACATTATTCTGCAACTACGCGCCTTCTTTGGTACTTATTTTTGATTAACGCTTTCATTGCAATGGGTACTTGTCAAACTTAAGCGCTAACGAATTTGTGGGCAATATACAAAATACCGGGACAAAAATGGAGGCTGAATTTTAATGTGTTTTTGAATATAGTGAGTTAGGCCATCCGTTTAATGTAATGGCATAATTGCGATGAGTTTTAAATAAACCAAACGGTCAGGTTAATCAAAGCTCCTTTTTCAAAAAGCCCCGGTTGGGAATGCTGTTGTTGGCAAAGAAGCTGAAAAGCGTGTTAAGTTTTGACGCCTCCGTAATGTTTACTATAATAAAGGGCATTCCTTCCGGGCTGAAAAAGGCGTACAGGTAATTGCCATCTGATGGAAATGCGATGTTTTTAAGGGCCGGTATCCTTGATTTAAACATCTCCAGGTTTTCTGAATTATTAAGCGTCGTAATTAAAAGGCGGGTGGCCAGACCTTCGTTTATTAAACGGGCCGACTTGTCACCTATATTGTTGGTCTCCAGACTGAAGTTTCTTAGCCTGTATCGTTCCATTAATCCATAAAAAAACTGCGACAAAGTGTCCTCTTGCCCAAAGGCGACAACACTTACATTGGAAAGCAGGTTATCAAAACCGGCATAACTGCCGGTAAAGATTTGTTCGTAAGTTGTTTTTACATTTTGCACATAAACACTATCAATGGTTTTGCCTGTTTCAATATATTTTTTGGTTAAGTCATATATTGCTTTGGCTTGCTTGTTTATGTACACGTCATCATACCAATCGTGTTTGTCGGGGGCACCTGTTAGTTGTTCAAAAATATAACCATTGCCACATGCAGTGGCCGTTGATTCGTTGAACAAAAGATAAGCCAGTGGGGCAAAAGGGTTGTTTCCTGCAAACCAACGCTCAAGTTTTTTTTGCAGGGCTACTGGCTGTTCGTCGTAAAGCACATGTGCCATTTCATGAAACAGCACTCCAATAACTCCTTCCCAGTCTTTTTCCTCACACAGGAGACCGCACGAAATAATATTGCCCTTGGGTGTTGCAGAAAAGCCCATGCGACCGGGTACCGGGTAAAACTGAACCCGGAGAGGAATGTTCTCGTTCCAGGTGCTGCCGTAGAAATGAGAGAGCTTTGTAAAATAAAGATTCAGATGCCGCGATGACCCAAGCGTTTTTATTTTTTCAATGTTTTTTTCAGTGATGTTTTTATAAGGATCCCAGATTAGTTTTTTGTAAATGGGTTGAAGCAGTTTAAGCAGGTCGAAAATTTTTTGGTGTACCGAAGAAGGAAAAAGTCCATAACTGTTTTGTTCGAGTTCGCCGAGGTTCTTTGCAGAGGCTGCTTTGATAATAAAAAAATTCCAGGCATTCGTGGTCAGCTTATGGTTTTGAGGGAACTCCTGATATTCAATGTTTGTTCCCATATCCAGCCTTTCAAATTCGAGAAGGCGGGCCAGCAGCGCATCATTTTTTGAAAAGTCGCTTTTTTCAAAAAGAATCCTCATAAACGGGCCTGAGCCGCGATGTGTACTAATTTGTTCGGCAAATTGTACCAGACAAAAAGTTTCATTAAGCGAATATTCAATGCGTATTTCTGCTTTAAGATTAATACCGAATTTTAGTAATAACAAAGCACATAATGTGAAACGAAGATTCATTGGTTTAGTTTGTAAATAACAAAAATAAATGAAAATACAAGTTCAGCAAGCAGGATGAGTTTAAAATGTAGTCCAGGGTACCATGGCGGAGCTTGGGTATAAAGCCATTTTGAGTAGCGCCATGCGGGCTGCATTAGGCTTAACAGGTGCAGTTAACGGACGTATCAAATGTAAGAAAGTTAAGTTTACTATTTGTGGGTTACTGGTTTCATAAATTGAAAGGCGAACCGAAACAAGTTGATATTATGGCAAACAGAGCTGAAAATGCTCTGTAAGCATTATATTTGAAATGACACTTCAATATGCGCCGCTTTCTCGAACAAAAAAAATACTACCTGGCCTTGCTGGCAATAATGCTGGTATTTGAGTGCATGGTGAACCCCACTGGCGAGTTCCCGCTCAACGACGACTGGTCGTATGCCAAGCCTGTAAAAGACTGGCACGAAACCGGTATTTACAACATTGGCTCCTGGCCGGCAATGACCTTGTTGACACATTTGTTATGGGGACTTCTGTTTGTAAAGGCATTCGGGTTTTCGTTTCTGGTACTGCGGATTTCAACGCTTCTTTCTTCTTTTGTGGGTCTTTGTGCAATGCTTGCACTGGGGCAGCGCATTAGCGGCAGTCGCCCCATTGGCTTTGTAATGGCGCTTACTTTGTTACTCAACCCCATTTACTTTAATCTCAGCAACACGTACATGACCGACGTTAACTTCAGCACACTTCTCATAGTGGGTTGTTATTGTGTTTACCGTTTTTTCGAAAAGCCAGGCGTATTGGTGTTTATATGGGTTATGGGGGTTTCGGTGCTTATGGTTTTTATGAGGCAATTTGGTTTTGTGCTTCCGCTCGCATTCTTGGTTGTACTCATGCTGCAAAAACGCTGGACCTATGTTCTGTTTACCGCCCTGGGGATCGCGCTTATTGTTTACGGTATAAGCATATATGAAAATTTCCTCCGTATCATCCTGCCGCCCGATGCCAGTTATAAATATGCTTCTGACAGTCATTTTCTGAGTCGGGAATTTCTTGATTTGTTTTTCACGAATTTTAAATACCATTACCTTAACATTGTAATACACGGGTTTATTTACACCCTGCCTTTTGC
>CALMNJ010000410.1 GCA_937868675.1 uncultured Bacteroidota bacterium
CAAATCATTTTCAGCAATGGCGATACACCCGATGGCATTGCGGCCGGTAAAATTAAAGCGCTCATCTTCATTTGCGTTCTGGTGTTTGTAATGACCTTTCTGAAAAACCTGTTCCGCTACCTGGCCATGTTTTTTATCGCTCCCATCCGGAATGGCGTGGTGCGCGACCTCCGCAATAAACTCCACCTCAAAAGCATGGAGTTGCCGCTAAGTTATTATAGCAACGAAAAAAAAGGTGACCTCATGAGCCGTATCACCAACGATGTGGTTGAAATTGAATTCGGCATCATGACCAGCCTTGAAATAATCTTCCGCGAACCACTCTCCATTCTCATGTTCCTCTCCACCATGATTATCATCAGCCCCTTACTCACCCTTTATGCCCTATTGCTTGTTCCTGTTGCATTATTCATTAATGTCGTTATTGGAAAAAGCCTCAAGCGCGCCTCCCAGCGCAGCAAGGAAACACTCGGACATTTGTTTTCAGTGATTGAAGAAACACTCGGAAGCATAAAAATCATCAAAGCCTTTACAGGTGAAAAATTCATGCAGGCCAAATTTGAAAACATCAACCAAACCTACTTCAAACAGTCGGTAAGCGTTTACCGCCGCACCGATCTGTCTTCACCGCTCAGCGAAACGGTTATTGTCGGCATCTTAATGGTAATCCTTTTCATAGGCGGCAGCATGGTTATTTACAAAGGTGGCGGCCTCAGTGCCGAAACCTTCATACTATACTTCATTGCCGCTTCGCAAATTCTGCCCCCCGTAAAACAAATGACCGTAGCTTACGGCTATATACAACGTGGGCTCGCCAGCGAAGAACGAATCGAAAAAATACTCAAGGCCCCGCTTGTAATTACCAGCCCGGAGCAAGCATCCCCGCTCAACACATTCAGCAAAAGCATCGAGTTCCGCAACGTGTCCTTCGCTTATAAAAAAGGCGACAGCGGTTACGTTCTCCGCAACATCAACCTCAGTATTCCGCATGGCAAAACAATGGCCCTGGTGGGACAGAGCGGTAGCGGCAAAACCACGCTGGCCGACATGATTCCCCGCTTTTATGATACCGACGAGGGCGAGGTTCTTATTGATGGTACAAACATCCGCCATGTCGGGCTTTCGGCGCTCAGGCATCTCATCGGTGTGGTTTCGCAGGAAAGCATCCTGTTCAACGATACGGTATTCAACAACATTGCCTTTGGTCTTAAAGATGTGAGCATGGATGCCGTTATTAATGCCGCCAAAGTAGCCAATGCGCACGAGTTCATTCAAAAAATGCCCGAAGGTTATCACACCAACATCGGCGACCGCGGCAGCAAACTCAGCGGTGGACAAAAACAACGCCTTTCCATTGCCCGCGCTGTACTCAAAAACCCGGCCATTCTCATACTCGACGAGGCCACCTCGGCCCTTGATACCGAAAGTGAAAAACTAGTGCAGGATGCCCTTTTTAAACTCATGAAAAACCGTACCAGCATCGTCATTGCACATCGCCTCTCAACCATTGCCAATGCCGACGAAATTATTGTTATGGAAAAAGGCGAAATTATTGAGCGCGGCAGCCATGCACAGTTGCTTGCACAAAACGGCACGTATAAAAAACTTTGCGACATGCAAAGCTTCAAGTAATTTTTTTGGGCGCCCCGCCGCAAATAACCTCTGCATATGCCGGCGGCCGGGCCACTCCGGGCTACGGCCTCCTCGCCATCCCTTATAAACTCACGGCTGCGGGGGCTAAACCCTGCGTGTCCCTGGCGCAAAAACCGGTTTAGTCAGGCTTCCATCAATCCCTAAAGGTTAAAGGCTTGCTTTCCATTAACATGCTCCTATCAATAACTATTACTATACTCAACTCATGTACCGTTCGCTTTATTCTAATTTCAATTCCGTGAGCGGTAAGCTTTATATTGTACCCACACCCATCGGCAATCTGGCCGACATTACCCTTCGGGCAATAAACGCGCTCAAACACGCCGATCTCATCCTTGCCGAAGATACACGCACCACCGCTTTTCTGCTCAAACACCTTCAAATCGAAAAACCCCTGCGATCGTACCATCAGCACAACGAGCACAAAATTCTTGACGAACTTGTTGCACAACTCGGCAGCGGCAGCAACATTGCCCTTGTTTCCGATGCCGGCACCCCAGGTATATCCGATCCCGGTTTTTTACTACTGCGCCAAGCCATTGCTCAGGGTGTCAGCATCATCACCCTTCCCGGCCCAACTGCTTTTGTGCCTGCGCTGCTTAACAGCGGCCTGCCCTGCAACGAATTTTCATTTTATGGTTTCTTGCCTCAAAAAAAAGGACGGCTCACAAAACTAAAAGCATTGGCCACCGAACAAAAAACCTTTATCCTTTACGAATCGCCATACCGCCTCCTCAAACTCCTTGCCGAACTTAAACAGCACCTGGGTGCCGGTCGCAAGGCCAGTGTATCGCGCGAACTAACCAAGCTTTTCGAAGAAAACATACGCGGAACACTGGAGGAACTCGAGACTTACTTTGCAACCAAAGCCATAAAAGGTGAAATTGTGGTGGTGGTGGAGGGCGTTAAAAACCAGGACCATGACGGCAGCGATAAATAAATCGAAAGACATTGGCGCTCCGCCCGGAACGCTGCATTACACAGGCGAGGAACGCGGCGGGAGAGTCCGCATTACGCTTATCGAATTCAACGAAAAAGAATTTTTTGAACAGGAATTTTTCGACCTGTCCGATTGCCTCACGCATGTGAAGGAAAACATGGTAGTCTGGATCAATGTGGAAGGTGTGCACCACACATCGCTCATCGAAAAAATAGGGCAACTATTCAACATACATCCGCTCACACTCGAGGATATTGTGCACATTGACCAGCGCCCCAAGTTCGAAGATTATGATCATTACCTGGTTACCATAATAAAAATGATCAAATACGAAACCGAAATGCGCGGAGAGCAGCTATCGCTTGTGTTGCTCAAAAACACCGTTATTTCCTTTCAGGAGCCCCAGGGCGGCGATGCATTTGACATTATCCGCAACCGCCTGCGTCAATCCAAAGGGCGGGTGCGCAAACTGGGCGCCGACTATTTGTTTTATGCACTGCTCGATGCTGTGGTGGACTGGTATTTCAACGCCATCGAAAAAATTGGCGACAAGGTTGAAACTCTTGAAGAGGAAATAATAAATCAGCCGCGCAAAGAGTCGCTGGTTGAACTTTACAATATTAAACGCGAAGTCATTTACCTACGCAAACAGGTATGGCCGCTTCGCGACATGATCAATAACCTGCTTCGGTCCGAATCGGAATTCATTACCCCCAACACACAGCTTTTTTTCCGCGATTTGCTCGATCACAGCACGCGAATTATTGATACGGTTGAAACTCACCGCGACCTGCTCAGCAGCATGATGGATATTTACCTCAGCAACAACTCCAATAAAATGAATGAGGTGATGAAAGTGCTCACTATCATGTCGAGCGTGTTTATCCCTGTTACTTTTATTGCCGGTGTTTATGGCATGAACTTCACTTATATGCCCGAACTTAAATCACCTTACGGCTATGCCGGAGTATGGGTAGTAATGCTCAGTGTTATGGGTGGCTTACTGTACTATTTCAAAAAGAAAAAATGGATATAATGACTGTAAAATAAAAATGGCCTGAAACTATCAGGCCACTTCAACTGCGTTTGGATATTTTGCTTTCCAGTTCTTAAGGCTTTCCTTGGTTCTTACGGTAATCACGGTTCGATTATCAATGCGCAACTTAACAAGGTATGTGCTGCCTTTGATTTCGTGACGTTTTTCTATTGTTTTCATGTTATTCAGGACTATTAATTCCAATACAAATTAATAGGTTAAATTCA
>CALMNJ010000411.1 GCA_937868675.1 uncultured Bacteroidota bacterium
ATCAAACTGGCCATTGCACCAGGCGATCACAATTATATTTATGCATTGTGTTGCGATAATACCGATGGATTTTACGGTGTATTTAAGAGTACGAATGCCGGAAGCACCTGGACTTACTATTTACCTCAATTAAACATTCTTGAAGCCGGAACCGGTAATAGCTCGGGTGGACAAGGGCCGTATGACCTGGCGTTGTTGGTTAGCGCCGCCGATAAAAACACAATTTATGCAGGTGGTGTTAACCTGTGGGGATCAAGCGATGGAGGCATTACGTTCAACCCCATTAGTCATTGGACTCAACAATACGGAACCAACACCATTCATGGAGACATCCATTTTATGGACCGTCAGCCTGGCACGGGCAATATTTTTGTTTGTTCGGATGGTGGTATTTATAAGACAGCAAATCTTCAGATCGGAAGCTATAGTACACCATGGACAACCAACTGGACTAACTTAAGCAACGGTATGCAGTGCACTTCCTTTTATCGCCTTTCGAGCTCAAAAAATAACAAAGGGCGTCTGGTAGCCGGCGCGCAGGATAATGCGAGCTTTTACTACAACGGAAACTCCTGGAGCACCATTTTTGGTGGCGATGGTATGGACAATTATCTTGATCCGCTAAACCATCAGGACATTCTGGGATCGAGCCAATACGGGAATTTTTATTACAGCAACGACGATGGCAACACGGGTTGGGTTGTAAACTCGAATCCAAACAACGAGGCCGCTGAATGGGTTACACCCATTGCTGCCGATTATAAACACCCAGGCGTATTGTACCTTGGCAACGAACAGGTTTATAAAGCTACCGATGGCGGGCACTTTTGGGCACAGATATCGAATATACCCAATAACAGCCTCACCAATACCAGCACCGAAATAAGCGCCATTTGCGTTTCGCCCGCCAACGGCAATGTGGTGTGGGCCGCACGCAGAGTGCGTTACGAATTAGGAATGAACGGAGTTGTAATTAAAACCACGAACGGAGGCAGCAACTGGTCCAATGTAACAGCCGGACTTCCGGATAGTTTGTACTTTACAGGCATTGAGGCCAGTCCCAGCAATTCGAATGAGGCCGTGGTTTGCCTGGCCGGGTTTTCGGCGGGGCGGAAAGTATTTAAAACAAGCGATGGCGGCAACACCTGGAATAACATCTCCTTTAATCTGCCAAACGTTCCGGTAAATTGCATTAAATACGCTTCTGAATTCGGAACACTTGTAGTTGCAACCGACATGGGCGTTTTTACACTGGCCACCGGTTCGGGCAGCTGGACAAATTACAGTAATGGTTTGCCCAACGTAATCATCAGCGATATCGAATTTAATCCAGCACTCAACAAAGTGTATGTTTCAACATTTGGCCGTGGAATCTGGGAAAGTGATATGAGTATGATCGTTGGACTCAAAACAAACGGAAATGGCCTTTCATTTGACTTTAAAGCCTACCCCAGTGTGGGTGACGGCCAGATAACACTTGAATGCGATCCCGAAAAACTACCCTGCCTTATGGACGTGTTTGATATAAACGGGCGTATTATTTACAGCAAAACCATTGTTGACACAAAAACCGAATTGAGGCTAAAAACCCCTCCGGGAGCCTATTACCTGAGACTAAAAGACGACCAGTTACTTGGCGTTAAGAAGTTGATTATTGAATAAAAGCACGATGGATTAATCGGTCGCAGCTTTTTATTTTAGGATTGACTCTATTTTTCAGGTCTTAATTTTTCCCATTTGCTTTTAAATGTGTAGCTAAGTACTGTCGCTCTCTGTTTGGCCATTTCGGCTTTTTCTCCGCTAAAAAGTTTATCAACCGTAGCGGTGAAGGTGGTAAGCCACTCATCAAATTGATGAAGATGAATAGGCAGACGCAGATGTTTATCAAACACATTGGTGGTGTAACCCTGTTCGTCCAACAACACAAAACTCCAGAAATGCACAATACGCGGCACGTGTGTTTCAAAATCCAGTCCTGCAAACACTGGTTTCATTCCCTCAATTTCAAGAAGATCTTTGTAGAATGTGTTGACCAGACGTTCAATGTCCGATCTGTTTTCGATATCTTTCATTTTTTAGTGCGGTAGCCTTACATTAAACTACAAGGCGTACTGACACGCAAAGATACAACGTGTTATTGTTTTATGACCTTCAGCGTCTTTAGCCCTGCATCAGAATCAATCCTTAGGATATAAATTCCGGCAGGTTGCGTGGTGAGGTCAAAAGCCGTATCTGCATCAACTATTGTAGGCTCCTGAACCAGTCTGCCAGTCAGATCGAACACTTTAACCTTACAGTGATTCAATGTTTCGCTGCTGAGGAGTATGAATTTACCATTGCAGGGATTAGGCTGTGCAAAAACGGAAGCCTTTTGTGAATGGGTCTCTGTTAGTCCATTGATGCAGTTAATTACGTACTGTGTTACCGTTGCAGTATTCGTACAGCCCAGGCTGCTTGCACCGGTAACTGTGTACACGTAGGCTGTGGCAACGGTGGGGCTTAACACAAACACGGTGCCTGTGGCCGAATTATTAACGAGTGTGGCGTTGGATACGCCCGTAACATTCAGTGTGGATGCATCGCCAATACAAATAGAAGCCTGACTCAGACTAAGTGATATATTTGGCAGCGGATTAAGGGTGACACTGTAATTCGTTGTTGAGGAACAGCCATTTGAACCGGTTCCTGTTACATAATACACAGTTGAAATACTGGGAGTAATTGACACAGATGCATTATGAGATCCGCCATTCCAGGTATATGTTGCGGCACCGGATACCGAAAGCGTAGTTGAATCTCCCTGGCAAACCGCGCTGTTCCCGCTTACTACGAGGGTTGGAGAAGACAATGAGGAAACAGTAGTGGTTATGGCCGATATACATCCTTTACCATCGCTCACTGCGGCTGAATATACCCCAGCGCACAGATTATTGTAAACCGCAGAAGCGGAAGTCGAAAAAACCATTGCTACAGGACTGAGCGTCATGGTGTAAGGGCCCGTTCCACTGCCGGCAGTTACAGAAACAGACCCATTACACATACCAAAGCAAACACTGTTGGATGTGGCCGCCAGCGTTGGCAAAGGATTTGCAACTATCTGGAAAGTAGTGTAATTGGGGCAACCTGCAATACTGATGCCTCCAACTGTGTAGGTAGTATTAACACTTGGTGTAACCGAAATAGTTGCCGAAGTAGCACCCGTGTTCCAGCTATACGTTATTGCGCCACTGGCAGTAAGCGTTATCGCACTGCCGACACAGGTTTGGGTTGGCCCACTAACAGATACTATTGGTGCATTAATAAGGGCATAAAAATCCATATCGTAATTCGAACCGCTTGTCCAACCTGAATTGTTTGCAGGCAACGTACTTAAATTACCCGACTGGTATAAGTAAGGCGATGAAGCGCCTGGCTGCGAACTGACACCCACGCCACTGTTGCCGTAAATTGCCACTATCCAGTAGCTTCCCGGGGGTATAAGCGTTTGCGTTTGTACCGGCAAAACATTAAGTCCCTGAACCATTGTGCCCTGAGGCGTACTTTGTACCAGGCTACCCGGCGCGTTGCTGTTATCGGTATAAAGCGCCATTCTGAACACCAGTGTTGGGCTTAACAGGGAGTTTAAGCCTAAACCGCTGAGTGTGGCGGTTGATGAAAGGGTGTATTTTCTTGCAAACCAAAGACCGTTGGTATAGCCGGGGCTAACCGTGTATGTTGCGGGGTAATTTCCGAATGTGCATTGTGTTTGTGAGTTTAAATCAGTCA
>CALMNJ010000412.1 GCA_937868675.1 uncultured Bacteroidota bacterium
TTAGGTATTTTTTTAAGTTTAACAGCCGTTGTAAGTGCATGATAAACCGGCTGTACATTTTTGTAAAGACGAAAATCGTTTTTAAGCGCCACAGTGTCTTTAATAAACGGATTGCTGCTTAAAAATGGACCAATAGGCTGAATGAAAACAGCATAGTCGAAGTGGTAAGCATTGCTAAGTGCATCCAGGAGTGTTGCGTTGGATTGGTAGTACTCAATCAATTTTTTTGATGATTGTGTTGTGTTTTTATATTGGTGCAACAGAATTTCATGAGCGTAATAGTGTAAAACGGGATTTTGGGTATAAAGTGAATTCACCTGAGCAAAATTACCTAGCACCTCGGCGTTAATAAGACCCTTTTTGATTAAGTAATAAGCGCGGTATTTGTAGTACAGCTTTATTACCGGAAGGGCATAGAGAAGGTTTTTGTTTATACCAATTGTGCCTATGCTGAAATTATGCGAATACGCATTAACAGATCTGTTCGGAGTTTCAAATGCATCAAAATTACTTTCTGTTATTTTATACATGTCATTCAATCCATCCAAAAAAATCACTTTCGACGGACGATATCCTTTCTGCAACAGGAGTATGAGTTTTTCAATTTCCATTTTTTGATGATTACTCAACCCGCCAAAATTGATATACGTGCCCGAGGAGTCCATTTTATTCAGGAAATATGGAATGGTTTCATCATCAGTGACACCATCGCCAAACACTGTGCTTCCCCCAAACACCCAAATACTCTTATTTAAAGCAGATTTAATGTTGTGCTGAGTTACCATGGAGTTGTATCGGCAATTTTCAAAACCTACATTATAAAATTTCCCTGAACAAGGCATTGTGGTAAACTCCATCATTGGGTGTGAGGTTACGTTTGGTCGCGCCTGGTATAAAGCCTTTATATCTTCAATGGGCTTTCCGTCATGAATGTGACGGATCAAATTTGGATTGTTTTTTATTAAATACTCAGGCGTATAATAAAAATTCTCAGTATTGGCATCATTTAAGGGTGATGGAATAAAATGGGCAATTACATTAATAAGAAGGAATAGAATACATGTATTTGCAAAAACAATAGTAACTGTCGAATAGAATGATTGTATTTTTTTTAAGCGTTGCATGTGTCAGCTAAGGCTTGTCGCATTTTAAATAATTACTTTGAAGAAAAAAAGTTTGGTTCCTTGTTATTGTGTTCGCGAATACTGGCAGGAAGTCTTCCAGGTTTATAAACCGATTGGGCGTAAATACTATCACGGTAATACAAATTCCCTAAAAACGGGTATTCATGATAAACATGTGTGTTAAACCCCTTTAAAATTCGTTTGAGATGGTTAACAGATACATTCCATTCCTGCGATAATTTTTCGAGCGAAGGCTCCATGTAATTAATGTAAATAAGTTCCATTTGTGCATGATCCTGGAGGCGGCTGAAATCAACATCGCTTGCCAGGGTCTGCCTGTATTGTTTTAACAATTCATTCTGTTTTTTGGTATTCCTGTCAAACGTTACAGGGCCTGTGTAGCCAGGCACCGAATCGGTAGGCACAAACAGTGTCTGTATATTTATTTCGTGGCACCAGAGGCATTTTGCAGGTTTGCCCGAAATGCCAAAATATTCGTCGGCCGCGGCGAGCAGCGCGCCGGTTGAATCATAAATCATAAAGCGCAGCTGCCCGTTTTTCATTACATCCATCACGTTAAACTCCTTTGCGCTAAACGAATTGTTGGTTACCAGTCCGCGCCCTTCCTCGGCAATAAATGCGGTGCGCGCTATATCGCCTTTAAAGTTGGAGCGCAGGAAACGCTGGTACTTCGAAACTTCGGAATGAACGACAGGGAAAATTTCCGTAGCCTCAAAATTGTGTTGCTTTAAAAAGTCGCCATAAGTTACCGGCGCCTGCACAATACGGTAATAATGCCAGCTGGAACCGATGGTCAACGAAACAAAATGGCCAATTTCCACAGAACCTGTTTTTTTGTAAACATCCGATGTTTTGATGCTGTCGCAGACAACCTTTACCGCTTCGAGCGCTTCCGGTATAAAGCCGAGCGAATCAAGGTTAATGCGAAACGTGGTTTTATCCACCCAGTTTATATTTCTATCGAACGAGCCACGCGGCAATTCGGCCCCGAGCATTGATAGAGCCCACAATAAACCTGTTCGGTTTTTTTCCCATGTGTCGTCTTTATGTTTTATGGTGTATTTAAGAACAATTTCGTTGCGGTTTTTTATGCCTGATAAAGACATACAAAGCGCTATAGTGAGAGCAAGCGAAATAAAAGCGGTAATTTTTTTACGCATGGCGACAGGTAAAAATAATCAAATTATGCATTCATTCCGGGCTTTGTACTGAGTCTGAAAAGCAGAGCCGTTAATGCGGCGCAGCCGGTGTTGCAGGCAAAAGCGCCGTAAATGCCGAATTGAGGCACAACCATGGCAGAGGCAATTACATTTAAAACGCCGGCAACAACAATCACTTTTAAAATAACATTCTGCCGGTTTAATCGGGTAAAATGATAAACACTGGTGAACGTATTGCTGAAAGCAAAAAGGTTGATCCAGGCAGAAAGAACAAAAAACCAGCTCAACTTTTCACCGAAAAACAAAATAGATAGGGCGTAAACCACCAGGGCGCCCGCTACAGCAAAAACAAGTCCTGCCCAAAAAAGGTTTTGACGTAAGCGCAGGAAAGCGTTTGCGTCGAAGCGAAGTATATTGGAAGTAAACGCGCCAAAAAAAGCACCATATAACACCTGGCACAGGATGATAAAATTAAGGAGAATGGAATACCTGCTCAGGTCGGCGGAAGTCATGCCAAATCCGAGCACATACAGGTCGGCTCTGGAGCATGTAAAACCGGCGAGGGCCACTGCAAAAAATGGCACTGCCTGTTTGAGGCTTGCAAACACTGCGGTTTTCGGAAAGCGGAACGAAACATGCGATTTAAACAACCATGCATAGGCTGCCATACGTATAACTTCAAATAGCATCCATGCCCACAAAAACCTACCGGTATCGCTGGTATTACCATCGGATAAGAGCACTATTACAAAAAGGCCGTTTGTAACTAATTCTGCGATTAAAGAAAAACGAAATTTTTTTTGTACGATTATCAGCGCATCAAACGCCGATACAACAGTACGTGTTAACAGCAGCGCTATAACAGCCAGTGGATAACGGATGTGCGGAAATACCAAAACTGCGATGGAAAATACTGCCGCAATTGCAAGTCGGCCCAGTAAAATTGTGCCGAACGCTTTTGCGCGCCCTGCAACATCCAGACTTAATTCCCTGACTGCGTATTCGCGGCCGCCCCAGTTACAGATTACAAGTAACACACCCGCCACTGTAAGGCAGTAGATATAGGAATCAAGCAAAACCGGAGATTTAAAGCGCAGCAAGGTGTAATTAATGATTAAACCAAACACACTTGTCCCCAGTAAACGGAGTGTATTAGCCCCCGACAGCAGAAATCTTGCTGCCATTTTGCCGCTGAATATGACTTTTAAATGCTTTGCGCCCGCAGACATGCCTTTTACAAACATAACTTTTTGCATTTAAAGAAAGGGAATACAAACATTTATTTAATTTTGTGACTACAAATGCGATACTCCGTTCGCGCTATAGGCGCTGGCATTGCACTAATTGCTATACTTTGCCTTTTTACTGGCTTTGGACTGAGCACTCTATTTCCGGGCCCGGGCATTCCGCATAAAACCGTCGAAATTTGGGCCCGGTCGAATGCCTTAAAGGGTTACTACTTCATGACCCCTTTAAATACCCGTAAAGCCGGAACCTTTCCTAAAAGAAGCACGCTGATGATTTTGGATGAAAAAGGATCGATACTGTATTATAAGCAACTTGCGCTTGGATCAGATTTTAAACTACAGCCGGGCAAAAATACGTCTTATTTCGGCAGCGGAGCGTTTTACGTAATGAATTCTTCGTTTGCCGTGATAGATTCTGTAAAATGCATTGGGGATGCAAAAACCGACCCACATGATTTTTTGATTCTTCCTAACGGCAATTACCTGTTGATTGGAAAAAAAGCTATAACCGAGGATTTCAGCAGGAAACAAATTTTTTTACGACACGGTGTTCGCGGCAGCAAAAGGGCTACCGCAAAATATGACGTAATACAGGAAATAAGCCCGGCAGGGCGGTTGGTATTTGAATGGGATTCGCGGCAAATTTATAACATCAACGATGCCGATACGTATTATTTGACCGATACTGCCGTGGTGGATGTGACCCATTTTAATTCAGTTGATGCCGACACGAGCGGCAACCTGCTTGTTTCTGTTCGTTTTTTCGACGAGGTTATCAAAATACGCAAATCCGACGGCGCCGTAATCTGGAGAATGGGCGGCAAGCGCAACCAGGTTAAATGTGTAAATGACACGATCCCCTTCAGGGGCCAGCACGACGCTCGTTTTTCGGGACCCGGTCGTTTCACGGTATTCGATAATGGGTTTGGTTACGACTCACTGCGCCATAGTCCACGCGGACTGGAGTATGCAGTAGACGACAATACAAAAACGGCAAGGCTGCTCTGGAAGCACCAATGCGAGTTTCCATTGGTATGTTCATCAGCCGGAAATATGCAGAGGTTGGAAAACGGATCTACCCTTATTGGGTATGGCAAACAGGAAAACGAGGGTACCAAACTGGCTGTTGAAATTGTAGACTCTTACGGACATGACCAAACACAGGCATGGTACACAGACAGCATGTTTACCTATCGCACTTTTTTTTACAATCACCTGCCGTTTCATCTTACTCAACCGAAAATCACGAAAAAAAAATCAGCCACCCTCTGGCGTCTTTCTACTGCAAGCAAATACAGGTTTTACCGCTGGAGTAATGGCCAAACTACCGACGTAATAATAGCAGATAAGCCGGGGCGTTATTTTGTAGATGTATCCAACGACGGACAATCATTTTTCAGGTCGGAAACGCAACGGTTGTAGATTATTATTTTAGCCTGGTAGTCTGCCGCT
>CALMNJ010000413.1 GCA_937868675.1 uncultured Bacteroidota bacterium
TTTGTTGTTATAGACGATGGATTCTCGCCAAAAACATTGCTTAAAAGACCCAAAAAGGACTTTAATTTTGAGGTTATTAAGGAAGACAAAAAATTAAGACTTTATATACAGGACACGATTACCACGCTTCCTATCAGCATGCCCGGAAGTCAGGAAAATATTAAGAAAGAGCTCACCTCGCTTATTAATGGTTGACAAACGGAGTATGGTTAATGAACGAAGTATTTCAGTCATACCTTAAATTCCTTTCTACTAACGAAAAACCGGAGGCCAACAAGATTCTTGTTTCCGTATTGGTTGTTGCGTCTTTTGCTCTGGTAATTTTCATCTTGTCCGGGATTCTGAAGTACATGCGAAAAATTAACCTGTTAAAGGTTAAGAACTATTCGGTAAAAATGGCGGTAATATGGATCAGCGGAGCGGTTCTGCTTGATTTACTGCTAATGGCTACACAAATTGTAAACTATAATGTGGTCAGTTTTATGGTCATTGCCATGGCATGGGATAATTTGTACCAGAAATTATATAACCAGGCTAAAAACAGGGAGTTGAGCTCAATTGACAGCCTTGAAGGCTAAAAGCTGTGTGGATCTTATTTTAATTTCCCAAAATTATTTCCTGTTATTTTCGTGTTTAACTGTCAAACACAGCCGGGTTGAGCGCTATCCTATAAAGTTGAAGTAACACAAATACGCCACCGTGAATTTTTCTTTTTTTAATGTAACGGAATAAAAAAATCCGCCACCAAAACGGGGCGGATTCTCAATCTGATTTTGGCATTGTTTACGCCTTAAAATCCCAGGTTTCCAAAAATTTGGTGGTGTAGTTCCCTGCCTTGAAGTCCTCGTTCTGCATCAGCTTCAGGTGGAAGGGAATGGTGGTTTTTACCCCTTCAATCACATATTCGCTCAACGCCCTGTGCATTTTGGCAATGGCCTCCTCGCGGGTTTGTGCCACCGTAATAAGTTTGCCTACCATGCTGTCGTAGTTGGGCGGAATGCGGTAACCACTGTACACATGCGAGTCAACCCGGATGCCATGCCCGCCAGGGGTGTGCAGCGTAGTAATAACGCCAGGCGAGGGGCTGAAGTTCATAAACGGATTTTCGGCATTGATACGGCATTCAATGGCGTGCAGTTGGGGGTAATAATTTTTCCCCGAAATGGGCACGCCGGCCGCTACCAGAATTTGTTCGCGAATGAGGTCGTAGTTAATTACTTCCTCGGTAATGGGGTGTTCCACCTGAATGCGCGTGTTCATTTCCATGAAATAGAAGTTGCGGTGCTTGTCAACCAGAAACTCTACGGTACCCACCCCTTCGTAGCTTATTGATAAGGCTGCTTTTACGGCGGCTTCGCCCATGGCGTCGCGCAGTTCGGGGGTCATAAAGGGCGAGGGGGTTTCTTCCACCAGTTTTTGATGGCGGCGCTGTATGCTGCAATCCCGTTCGCTCAGGTGGCAGGCTTTGCCGTACTGGTCGCCTACAATCTGTATTTCAATATGCCGGGGCTCTTCAATGTACTTTTCCATATATAGGGCTCCGTTGCCAAAAGCGGCCGAGGCTTCCTGTGTGGCACTGTCCCAGGCCGCCTGAAAATCCTCTTCTTTCCAGATAATGCGCATGCCCCTGCCACCGCCGCCGGCAGTGGCTTTAATAATAACCGGGTATTTAATTTCTTTGGCCAGTTCTTTGCCCTCGTCGGCACTGGCAAGCAAACCTTCGCTGCCGGGAATACAGGGCACACCGGCGGCTTTCATGGTTTCCTTGGCGTTGCTTTTGTCGCCCATTTTGTTAATCATCTCGGGCGATGCCCCGATGAATTTGATTTTATTGAGGCGGCAAATTTCGGAGAACTTGGCGTTTTCGCTCAGGAAGCCGTAGCCGGGGTGTATGGCATCGGCGTTGGTAATTTCGGCAGCCGCAATAATATTGGCCATGTTAAGGTAACTTTCGCGGCTGGGCGGAGGCCCAATGCAAACGGCCTCATCGGCGAACTTTACGTGCAGCGAATCCTTATCGGCAGTGGAGTAAACGGCCACCGTTTTAATGCCCATTTCGCGGCAGGTGCGTATTACCCGGAGTGCAATTTCGCCACGGTTGGCTATTAATATCTTCTTAAACATTGTTTTGAATGTTAAATGGTGAGTTGGAGTAACCTTGAATTGTTTGGTGAACTAATATAAATGCAGCAATAACTTATCTATTTCTTACGCATTTATAATCTGTCGTCCACGTTTCAACTGGGGTCAACCAAAAACAGAGGCTGGTCGTATTCAACCGGTGAGGCGTCGTTTACCAGAACTTTTACAATTTTACCCTTTACGTCGCTTTCAATTTCGTTGAAAAGCTTCATGGCTTCAATAATACAAACCGTTTTTCCGGCGCTGATGTCGTCACCAACGTTTACAAATGCCGGTTTATCGGGTCCCGCCGAGCGGTAAAAGGTTCCGATCATGGGGGATTTTATGGTGACGTATTTAGACTCATCGCTACCTGCTGCCGGGGCTGCGGGAGCTGCCGGGGCTTTGGCCTCGGGTGCCGGTGCGGCAACAGCCGGTGCAGCTACCAGGTGCGGGGCGGGTGCCGCTACCACAGCCGCCGGTTGAACAACCACAGGTGGCGGTAAGGCCGATTTAGGAGTCCTGATCACGATTTTTATTTCCTTTGTTTCGAGCTCCACTTCGCTAACGCCGCTTTTGGAAACAAACTTAATCAGATCCTGAATTTCGTTTAATTTCATGTTTGTGTGTTTAGTTGGTTAGGGTCAAAAGTAAACGTATTTTTAAATTATTGAACTGTTTGTGGGGCAAAAAAGTCCGGTTTTTTTGCATTTTAAGTGCATTTTGTTGATAAATAGGCTGTTTTTTTCAAATTAATGCCGTTTTCGACTTAAAATTTAACAGATTAAATAAAGCTAAAAATCAGGTGCTGGAGAATTGCAATACGAACTGAAATCGCTCTTTGTTCGGGTAATTCCTTAATAAATGCCATTAAATGGCCTTAAAACATAATTCCGACGTTGATGCGGATGGCATTATATATAAGCTGCTGTTTAATAAAACTAAAGCTTACGTTTGAGTTGTTGCCGGCTTTGTCAAACTCGTTCCAGTTATAAAACAGGTATTCCGACTTGTTTTTGGCAAAATTGGTAAAGCTTTTAAAATAACTGATGCTGCCAAAAAAGGATGTGGTGGGGGCCACCCTGTATTCGACTCCGGCGCCCACATGGAGTCCAACCCTGATAGGAACCAGCGAAGCATCTTTGCTCACATCCATGCCACTTTGCTCGGTAATGGGAATGGTGGTGTAAAGCGAATCGCCGGTGTATTTACGGCCTTCCGAATACGAGTCGGTGGCGAGGGCTTTTACCCGGAAGCCAATTTCGCCACCAAATAAACCAAAGTATTTAAGGTTGTTGTACTCGCGGGTTGATAGTTTCAGAATAAGGGGAATGGTTACATAGGTTGTTTTTACTTTCCGCTCCTTAATAAGGTATGCCTTGGTGCCGTTTTTTCTGATTTTATTAACGTTTCCGTTGGTTGGAGTAATAAACTCGTCGTTTTCGTCGGTAAAATAAGCCACCTGATAATTGTTGGAAGGGTCGTTTTTATAGGTGTATTTCCCGCCCTCAAAATCGCCACCAATGCCGGTGAGCAAACAAGCCACATCCGAAAACCTGTACTCCATGTTAAGGCCAAAACCCCATCCAAATACTGAACCGTTACTGCCTGTTTTTTTATCAGTGGTGCTAAACCAGGTAGGCTGGCCCGACACCCGGAGCCCGAAACGGTATTTTTTATCAAAATCGTTAGGAGTTGGTGTGGTGGTTTGCGATACAAAACGGAGCGATACGGTAAGAGTCAATAAGAGGAGTATGTGTTTGCGCATAATCAGTTTTTTAAGATTATTCT
>CALMNJ010000414.1 GCA_937868675.1 uncultured Bacteroidota bacterium
CCAGATCGCCCATCACATAAGCATTAATGTCGCTGAAGAGTTGTTTTTCTTTAATAAGGGTTTTGTACAACCTCGAGGAATTGCCACGGCTCAGTATATCCGAAATAATATCCACCGTATGGTATTCCGCATCGCGGCGGTCGCACATGTGGTACACCTTGTAAATGGCGCTGGCGGGCACATCGCGCTCCACCGTTAGTTTACGGGCTTCGGTTTGTTTGGGTTCTTCAGGCAGTTGCCGTTCCGGCTTCCGGCCTCCCTCAATGCCGCCAAACCATTTTTGCGCCAGGGCCTTAACTTCGGCAGGCTCAATATTGCCGGCGGCCACCAAAATGGCATTGCAGGGCTTGTAATGCTTTTTAAAAAAGGCTTTTACATCGTCCATCACTGCGTTTTCGATATGGGCTATTTCCTTGCCTATCGTGGCCCATTTGTAAGGGTGCGTTTTGTAGGCCAGGGGTCGCAGCAGCAGCCAAACATCGCCATAGGGCTGGTTCAGGTAACGCTGCTTGAATTCTTCAATCACCACATTGCGCTGCACTTCCAGACTTTTTTCGGTAAAGGCCAGGCTCAGCATCCGGTCGCTTTCGAGCCAAAAAGCGGTTTCAATGTTTTCGGCGGGTACGGTGCAGTAATAGTTGGTAATATCGTTGGTGGTAAACGCATTGTTTTCGCCGCCCACCAGTTGCAGGGGTTCGTCGTAACTGGGTATGTTAATGCTGCCGCCAAACATCAGGTGTTCAAACAGGTGGGCAAAGCCGGTTTTGTTTTCGTCCTCGTCGCGTGCACCAACATCATACAAAATGTTCAGGCAGGCCATGGGCGTACTTTTATCGGGGTGAATTATCACTGTTAAGCCATTATCAAGCCTGAATCGTTCAAATTCAATCATAGTGGTTCTGTCATAAAACATTAAAATTACTGATTAATGAAGCAATAAAAAACTAGCACTTACCGCTTTTATGTTTAAACTGACGCACTCAAACAGGTCGAAAGCATATTACGCGTTTGTTTTGAATAATTAATGAAGGCGGTTGCCCCGCCTTTTATAGCCATTTGTATAGCTTCAAGAATAATTTTGGAATGAAGGCTAAATCTTTGCCATTGTTAAACTCCGCAGCCGGCTCAGTAATCGGTATATTTCAGTGAAAGGACTAAACGATAACCTTAGAAATAATTTCTTCTTTGGTCAATTTTTTAAAACTTTGGATCAATTCCTTGAAATGTTCCATCATCTGTTAATTCAATTCTAAGCCATTTCGTTTCTTCTCCAAGCCTAGCTCCAATAACATGTGTATCTTCATAAATAAAATTCTTAACTAGGGTAGAAGTTTTTGGGAAGCAAAGTATTATACTCCTTTACATCAGGGTTTTAATTAAAATGATAAATTGATTTAAT
>CALMNJ010000415.1 GCA_937868675.1 uncultured Bacteroidota bacterium
TCCGGCGCCCTGGTTAGCAGATCGCGTCCGTTATTTACCGGTTGTATAAAATCAACACTGCTTGAGTACACTTTCTCTGCAATTTCTTTAAACACAGGGCCGGCCACCAGGCCACCATAATAAATACCGTTGCTGGGCGAATTGATAATTACAATGCAGGTGTAAAGCGGATTATCGGCTGGAAAATATCCTACAAACGAAGCCTGATATGCTTTTTCGTATTTTCCGTTTTTGGATAGCTTAGCGGTTCCTGTTTTGCCCGCCACTTTAAATGCCGTAATATTAAGGCCCTTTCCCGATCCGTTTTTCACTACCCCTTCCATCATCTGCCTGGCTTTATCAATGGTGCTCTGCTTCACAATTTTTTCTTCAAGCACCTCGGTTTTAAACGACTGCACTACATGTCCGTTCCTCCTGATCTCTTTCACAAACTGAGGCTTCACCATTTTTCCGTTGTTGGCAACCGCATTGTAAAGCGTTAAGGTTTGCAGTGGCGTGATCAGACTTTCGTAACCATGACTGATCCATGGCAAGGACGTCCCGTACCAGTCGCGGTCTTTGGTTTGTTTTATTCTTGGAATGCCTTCACCGGGTATATTGATTCCAAGCGGTTTGTTTAAATGAAAACTGTTCAGCTTATTAATAAACTGCTGCGGATTTTTGGAATAATACTTCATGGACAACTTAGCCATAGATACATTCGAAGAGGTTTCAAAGGCCCGTTGAAGGGTTAACACAGGCGTTTCGGGCGTGTGCGAGTCTTTCATCTCAAGTCCTGAAAATTCGGCGATGCCATTGCCCACATAAATTTTTTCTTCGGGCCCAACATTGTAGTCATCCATTGCAGCAAGAACAGTGGCCAGTTTAAAAGTAGATCCGGGCTCGGTGGCAAAACCAATGGCATAATTCAGGCTCTCGTTGTACTCCGAAGAATCCAGCTTGTTCCGTGTAAGATTAGCAATGGCCTTAATTGCACCGGTTTTCACTTCCATGAGCACGGCGCATCCATGCGACGCGTGGTTTTTAATCAGTGCTTTCATCAGTGCACTCTCGGCCACGTCCTGTATGTTCACATCAATTGTGGTATAAAGGTCGCTGCCGTCTTTTGGTTCCACTTCGTTTTCGTCGTTAATGGGGCGCCACACATCGCCGGCAATTTTTTGCATCAGCCGCTTTCCGCTCACACCGGTAAGTACCGAGTCGTAAGCCCCTTCAAGACCCACCGGTTTAATGCCAAAACGCGACATGCCAATTGTTCTTCCGGCCAGTAACTGGAAAGGCCTCTCGCGGCGGTTTGTCTGAAGCGTTACAAGACCTCCCCGTTTACCTTTTCTGAAAATGGGGAAGGTTTTAAGTTTTTGCAGGTCTCTGTGGGGTACATTTCTTTTCAGCACTACGTAACGGTCTTTTTTCTGGCGGGCCTTATTTAATATGCTCAGTTAGTAGTTTTTACTTTTATCCTCAAACAACTGATTCAGCATAAGAGCCAGAGAATCTTTATCGTATTTGTAAATTTAATC
>CALMNJ010000416.1 GCA_937868675.1 uncultured Bacteroidota bacterium
ATATATTTGACAAACGAACTACTCGCAGTTGCTGCAAAGCTGATACGGCCACCGTTGTGGTAATATACTTTGATGAAACGGCCCGGATATAATACGGTGTCTATTAAAAATGTCTTACCTCCGGCAAACCAGCCGCTTTGCCTGCCCTTAACAAAACACGTGATCTCTCCGGTTCTGTAAAAACTGCTGATCTCGCCTTTTGGCAGCCCGTTCACTTCCTGTGGAGATTTTTCCAGTAGCGGATTCCAGATCAGGATCCGGTCATCGGTGGTTCGTAAATACACTTTTCCGCCATTAGCTCCCCACATTTGCTGCACTTTATTTGCTGCGCCAAGCGGATACAAGGCCATCCTATTGGCCCTTAAATAACACAGCGTCACTGTGTCTTTCAGAATAAAACAACCGCCAGTGGAATCGGGGATCATGTTTGAAACCACATCCGTTCTGTAAACCTCGGCTTTGGTATCGGGCAGGTGTTTATGCGTCACCGCTTTGCTCTTTGAATTCTGGAACCAACAGTGATTTTTTTTAACAGCAAAATAGTCCACGGAGCTGTCCATCAAGGGTGTCCATATATTTTTTCGAAACGAAAAGTAATTATCCCTATTTTCTTTAAACTGACTGATCTCATAATAAAAGGTCGAATCTTCGGGCAGGTAGTGCTTAAGTGAGCTACCATTAACACCACCGGATAAATGTATCAGCTTTGAGTTATCTGAAACATTAAGCTGATAAGAAAGCTGCATTTGCCATTTGTGCGCCCAAAACACACCCTCTTCCGCCTCATAAACTCCCACATCTTTAAGCGGTATATTCGGATACAAACTATCATAATCAAAAATCCCGTCTCCACGGATTACATAACCTGATTTTTCACGATCGCTTGGCAGCAACCACAGCTCGTCCTTTACAAGTTTGGTAGATTTAACATCATTTATTGCCTTCGGAAACTGGTAATAAGCCGGTCCCCGTCCAAAATTCCAGATCCTGTCGGGCCGGTCTCTGTGAACGTATATTAAAGCTCTATCCGCCTTTGATCTGAAATAATGATTACCGGTTTTATCCTTACCCAGATAAAGGTCAAACTTCTTATCCAGATAATTCAATTTGCCGGTTGAATCACAATAATAAAATTGCCAGTTCTTGTTCGCCAGAAACAATCCGCCACCCATTGTCCTCTGAAAAATAAACCCTTCATTGATATTGAACCGGGTGATCTTTGGCTGCGATGTAAAATTTCCGGAAGTTCTGTAAATTAAGGATTTGTTAGTTTGTTTATCAAATACCCCACACCAAACGGTGTTCGTCGAGTCGCAGTCAATAAACAGCTTGATGCAAGCAAAATTCTCGCCGCTGCAACGTTTAACATATTCTGCAACGGGAAAGGAATAATCGGGCGGTAATTTTACGAGATCATATTTGCCGGCATTGTGTTTTGCCAGTGCCAGTTCTTTCAGTGTTAGTATCCACAGATTATCCGATTTGTCAAAAACCATCGAAATGATACTGTCGCATAAAAGGCCGTTTTTTCGACTAAATACGAGCAGTGGGGTTCCGTTCAATATCCTGTATATCCCCTTGGAACTACCGAACCATGCATTACCTTTATGATCCAGCATCAAGGGCGCCGACCCACCTTTTCTTCCAGCGGTGCCATAAATGGCCGGCACTAAAAACGTACCACACAACAGTTTTTTAAATTGCCTGCCATCAAATCTATAAATCGCATCTCGGTTGCGGGCTATATCCAGAAACCAGGTATATCCCTGTTTATCGCGCAATGTTTGTGAATAAGAGCCAATTCCATCATCGGCCGAAAAGGTCTTTATATCTATGTCGGTTTGTGCCCAAAAGGGCTTTGCACAACTAAATAAGAACAAAACCCAAAAACCAATTTTTTTCATCTCTAAAATGTATTGTTCAAAAATGGAATGTAAACTACATAACCAGCTGGTACGGTATGTAAAGTCGCTACGTGTTAACAGGGACGCCGGCTAAAGCCTAAAAATATTAAAATAAGCTGACAAACAAAACCCGTGGATTTTATGCAGCAAGCCTGCACCGAGCCAGAATGGTTTATGAAAGAGTTTTTTTATATTTACAGGCACCCATGTTTTGTAAACACGCCGCCATTTGCTTTATAAATGAGTTTGAGGGATTTAGCCGCACCGGTCATTACAGAAAGCATGGATGAAAAATTAAAAACTTTAAACCGTCATTATTCACATAACTCTCACCACCATGAAACCAATCAAAATTATTTTACCCCTTGTGTTGTCGGCGATTTTTATTTTTAGCTTCATTAACCTTTACAAATCCATTCATCCCGAAGAAGTGCTTACTGCCCCAACTGGAGCGCTTACAGGCTTTGCCCCCGAGGTAGAGGCCAATCCAAAAATAATTGAGCTTCGCGAAAAGATTGAGGGGGGCCTTGATGATTGTAAAGCAAAAATAGGCACCCTGAGCGCATGGAATGTGATCGTTAATTTTTTAATCACCCTTATTTCTGGTTT
>CALMNJ010000417.1 GCA_937868675.1 uncultured Bacteroidota bacterium
CCTGGAAATACAAAAGCAATTCGGCCATCAGGTTTGAAGCGCAGGAACTGGTGCGCGACAATAAAGACTCCCTTAACCTCGGAAGCTGGACTGTGGGCATGATTGAGTGGACACCCAGTTCACATATTTTTGTGGCAGCACTTGACCAGTATAATTATGGCAACCCCGATAAGAACCTCAGGCTGCATTACTTCCTGGTTACTGCGGGTTACACAAGCGGACCCCACCGCATTTCGATGAGTTATGGCAAACAAAGGGCAGGTATTTTTTGTGTTGGTGGCGTGTGCCGCAACGTACCCGCCTCAAACGGGGTGGCTATTTCAATTACCAGCAGTTTTTAGTAAATTTGAGTATGAGAACAAGTGTTTTTAAAAGCAGCAACTTCCTTATCGGTTTTGCGGTTTGTATTTTCGCTTTTACGAACTGTGATAAGGTAACGCACCCCATTCAAAGCGCTGGTCAGAATGTTGACACGGTAAAGCTGGTTCGCAAAGTGCTGGTAGAGGATTACACAGGCCACCAGTGTGGCAATTGCCCTCCGGCCGCTGTAGCCATAAACGATCTTGAAACCTCGTATCACGAAAAAGTTGTTCCAATTGCCGTACACGCAGGCTTTTACGCCCGCACAAGCGGCGAATTCCTTACCTCTTACACAACAAGTATTGGCAACGACTGGGATGGAAGTGTAGGTTTTAATATCAGCGCCGGGGCTGGCAATCCTAATGGCATGGTAAATCGTAAATCCTTTCAGGGTGCACTGGTACAGGGTATTTCAAAATGGTCCAGCGCGGTTTCAGAATCGTTTAATAACGACCCGTATATTTTGGGTTTTACGCTCACGCCAACCTATGATCCCTCAACACGCATATTAAACACTTCGGTGAAGAGCAAATTCAAAGCCTCCTATACCAACACAGTGAATATTACAATGGTGCTTACTGAGGACAGCATTGTTGGGCCACAGAAAGATTACTCCAAAAACCCTGATAAAATTCCATCTTATGTGTTTATGCACATGCTGCGTGATGGCATCAATGGCTCATGGGGCACTTTGCTGAAGGCCGGTCCTGTAAATGCCAATGATTCCACAACCGTAAGCTTTAATAACTTTAGTGTAAAACCAGCCTTTAACGACAAGCAACTTTACATTGTTGCCTTTGCCTCGGACGCGGCCTGCGCCATCAGG
>CALMNJ010000418.1 GCA_937868675.1 uncultured Bacteroidota bacterium
CACCGAGGGGCCTTTCCAGCTACTATCTGCTTTTATACCGAAGTAGTTATTGGCTTTCCGTGTGGCGAGGCCCTTGCCGATTCCGAATTTTCCGTTCTCATCATTGCCCGAACTTTCAATAATCATCTGGGCCATTGTAAGGGAGGGGTACAGCCCGGTTCCGGCAACGGCTTTTATCACATCTTTGGCGTATTTCTGAACAAATATGTCGGTGGGTGTGGTCATGGGACGGTTCAGTTGAGCAGGCTGGCGGGAAGCGTTTTAATGTTGTAGCTGCTGAATAGCTTGTAATGCACTACAAACTCTTTCCATTTAAAACAGTCCACAATGGTAAACAAGTGGCAGGGTGGGCCTTGACCCGGAATACCATCAAGCAGGATTTCCAGTTCTTTGTCCATTTTTAAAATGGTAGGAACCATTAGTTCCAAATCGTAAGGGGGGTCAACGAAAATGGTAACGTGTAAGATTTGCATACCAATGGCATCATCACACGGATGGTTGGTTTCATAATCCTTAACCATGCAAAAACCGTCCTGAGTGTGTAGGTAGAAATGCTGATAATCCTGTTCAAGCACTTCCTTAATGTGTTCATCTGTGCGTTTCCCGATGGGAACCAGATTAAGATGAAAAACTATTAAATCAATTTTGCGATTCATGGCTCGTTGTTTTAAGCGTTATTGTTTTTGTATGGCATCACATCAGCCGACTTTACCAGATAGAACTGGTTGCTGTTTTGAAACAGGGTGTACAATCCCCTTTGTGTGATCTGCTCACCTAAGAGCATATTACCGGGAACGGCTACGGAGTGTTTGGGGTCTTTCCATACGCGGGCCGGGCCAATAGTGATAATGAGGGAATTGTTTTCTGTTCCTGACAGGGACCATTTCTGCCCGTCGAAACGAAGACCTATTTTGGCAAAAGTCAAACGAAGCTGTTGTTTCTGTTTTTCGTCTTTGAAGCTGCTGAGTATGCCGTTTACAGGGGTTTGATGAACGCCGTTGATTCTGTATTTCAAAAACTCCTGACTAACCCTGCTGTACTCATCGGTGTTTTTAAGTTGTTTCAGCGTATGTAATACAGTATCAAACTGCTGTGTAGTGGTGGCCAGATACAAAGCACGGGCGATGGATATGGCGTCAATTTCCCTGGATTTGGTCAGAACCCTGAAATTTGTTTCATCAATCACGGTGGGGAGGTTGTTACGTGAAAGCAGCGCTTCCAGTTCGGAATCAAAAGCATCGCTGGATCTTCCCTTCGGCAGAGCATCATTGCTGAGGCTTTGAATGAGCATGGTTTTCAATTGAAGCACTCTTGGCCCTTTGCTGCCCAGCTTCAGGGGAAAATTGTCGTTAGCCAACGGCGCTTCCTGCTTAGGTTTGGATGTT
This sequence comes from uncultured Bacteroidota bacterium, assembly GCA_937868675.1. GTDB lineage: Bacteria > Bacteroidota > Bacteroidia > B-17B0 > Aurantibacillaceae > Aurantibacillus. The sequence continues at coordinate 1,386 of CALMNJ010000418.1, forward strand.
GTCTTATTGCCAGTCGGTTTTTTTACCGTTGGTTTTGGTGTGGGTGCAAACTGGCTCTTATCAGGGCCGGAGGCTTTTTGCTGTTTTGGTTCTTTGTTATTCTGCTTATTAAATAACTGAATTCCGAAATAGGTTAGCAGACCTGTGCCAAGCAGACCCAGCCCGATAATCAGACCACGTCCCTTTTTACGCTTTGGCATCCCGTTATGATTGTCGTTGTTCATGATTTATTGCTTTGGTTTGGCGGTGATGATGGACATGTATTTTTTATAATCCCCACCGAGTTTGGATTTGAGCAGTTCAATCATTTGCAGATTGAACTCTTTTTTGAACGTGTCCGCCACGTTCACAAACTCCTTTTGCGTTGGTATCTCGTTAAAGACGGTAAAGAGGGCATCGGTGTCCACCCCTGAAATGAACATATACATTTTGTCGAAGGCTGCTTTAAGCCGTCTTGCCCAGCCCAGCCATTTTGCCAGATAGGGGGCTTTTTGGCCCGGTTCAAGGGGCTTGCCGTACTTGATGGCGAGCATTTCCTGATACTCTGAGGTTTGCAGTTTGTCTTTCATGTCTGCGAACATTTTACGGTGGTACTGGTTGTCATACTCTGCATCTGCCGCGTCAAATTCCCGTTGGCTTTTCATGCTGATAAGGATTCGGCGCAACTTTGGCAGGTCTGCGCGAATCCAGCCATAGCCGTCATTTTCAAAACACATTTTAATCAGCTTGGCATTGGTAGCGGCGTTACCGGTTGTAAAGCTCTTTTTGTCGGATGTTTTGGCTTTACTTTCCTGCACCAGTGATTTGCCGAAGTGATAAAGCGCAAAGCCACCAATGCCGACAATGGCCGTGTAGCCAATGGCTTTCTGGATATTGAAGCCGCTTTGCTGGGGAACCTGCTGGGGCATCATCAGGCGGTATGGATAGGGCGCTTTCATGCGTTGTTTTTTTGGAAAGGTTGACGTGTAGTTGAATCAGAGACCGAGTTTGCTCTTGGCAATGGCAAGAGTCACCGGCTCATTCTTTACGATGTGTGCGAGTTTGGCAAGCTCTTTGGCGGTCAGCCTGGAAGCAAGCACGGCTAAGGAATGTACTTTGCTGTCTGCTTCGGATTCGGTGCTGGCGGATATAGCCAGATCATACTTGAATGTTGGCATGGTTTCTTTTTTTTGGTTGTTAGGCATTGATGTTACTGTCGTTTTGTTCTTTGCTGTCGAGCCATTGCAGGAGGGCTTCAAGGCTTGATTTATCTTCGGATAACCTTGCTATGATTTCCACTACCTGAGTAAATTCCTCTTTGGTAAAATGCTGTTTGAAATTTTGAAGCAGCTTTAAAAAACCGGCTTCATTCAGGCCGATTTCGTCAAGGGCGCTTTTCTGTTCAGGGTCACTTTGGGAGGCAGCGCCGGATTTACTGAACTTAACTTCGGCATCCTCTTTCTTTTCGTCCGGGGCCTGACCATTTGGTGATTCGTTGCTACCGAAAAAACCGGCCAGATCACCCACGATGGGAATTTTTGCGACTGTGGCCGGATTGTTTTTAATCAGGCTGTTTATAGTGCCGCTCAAAATATCGCCTAACTCATAACCCTGATGGTGATAGTGTTCTTTGAGTTTCACGATACCATCTTCCAGAGCGGCAATGTGCTGGTCTTTTTCTGAGATTTCTGTTTTGTGTTTTTTGTCGGCTTCCTGCATGTCATTTTTCAGGTCGCTGATTTGTTTTTCGTATTCCTCTTTTTTCAGGAGGTTATTCAGGTTTTTTTCCTTGTCCCTGCGGATTCGTTCAATGTCTTTGCGCGAAAATGTATTATCCAGATTCGTGCCGTTGAGTCCGCTTTCCACTGCGATTTGGTCACTTTCGGCGTGTACATAAAACACATGGCGGTTATTCCGTTTGGAGCTTCCATCGTAGATAATGATGGTAATGGCTTTGCTATCCTCACTGACATAGTTCTCGTGTGTTTCAAACAAATCAGGATCGTTTGTTTTGGGAACGGCCCGGATACCATCCACCTGTATCTCGTAATAAAGTGGCTGACCTAAGCCTGCCATATCAAGGATATGTTTGTGCAGGCGCTCAATTTTGACGGTATCGTATTTCTGAAAGATGAAAGGCATGGCGTTTAATTCTTTGGAATGACTTTAATAAAGCGGATGTGTACACGGTTTAATGAATTGTTACTGATCTGGATGCTACCCTGATGTTTGTAGGTGATCTCTTCAAGGTTCGGGTCGCCCAGGTCGTACACGCCGAAGTCTGACTGGATGGTGATGTCGGAATATTCTCCGAGAAGAAAATAAAACTGACTCCCGGCTTCAATGGACTTTGTATCACCGGGGCGCAGGATGAAGTGTTTGTATTCGGTGTAATATTCCTGTCCGAATCCAAGGTCTTTCATCAGGCGGGGAATGTGGTCTAAGGCGAACAACTCTGTCATAACCATGTTTTTTACTGATTGGCGTTTACTCTTTTGAATCCGTCCAGAGGAACATTTCTACTATGTAGTTAAATTCAGTTTCTATGCTCTCGGCGAGTTTGTCCCGGAACACACCTTTAATCACGCTGCTTTTGCCGCTTACTTTAATAGGGTCGGGAAGTGCTTTTCCCTGATGGGTGTAATTGCGGGGAGTGAAAAAGGCTCCGGTAAAATCCCAGGCATCTGCATTGTTATCCTGTTTAATCTCGCAGGAATAAAACAGATTGGCGCTTTCATAGCTTTGCAGGCGCAGTTCGCCGAAAAGCAAATTACGGCGTGGGCTTGTCGGAAGTTCCCAGACGGACGGTGAGGCAATTGCAGGAAGGGTACCGGAGAGTAATTTGGCCTGAGTTTCTACGGCGATAATATGTTTGGCCTCTTTTGGTATGTTCACCTCAAAGAAGACAATGCGCCGTATCCGGGAGACCCTGAAACGGGTGGTGATGATGTTTTCCGTTGTCATTGCAAAGTTCCTTTATTGATGGTCTTCCATATCGCAGTCGAAATAGTATGATACCCGGTATGGGGCAAATGTGCTTCGCCCGTCCTCGGTGTCCGTGTAGATAACACGAATGGTTCCATTACCGGGGTTCACTCCGCCCAGGTCGTAATAGCGTTGTTTGGGAGGAACGTTGATACCCGACATGAGCAATTTGCTTTCATAATTGTCCGGGAAATACTCGACTTTGTTGATTTCAAGCTTTTGAGTGCCCCGGTAATAGAGCAGATCATCCTTGTCTGAGGTCACAAGAACACCCCTTACAGATTTAATATTCTTGTCCAGTTCAAAGGTCTTATTGATGCTTTGGGAAGAGGTTGTTACCTGTATATCGAACCGTTTTTTTATTGGCTTTAACATGGCTTGAATTTTTTCCTGCCCTCCATTGCCTCCCCTGCAAACCATCTTCGCTAAAAAACAGAGAAGTGATTTGCAGGGTATGGTTACGGAGTAAGCAGATCTGGTTAGTGGTTTCCGTTAGGGTGTGGTAATGGTTCCGTGAAGACCGGCCCATACGTGGGTCTTGGCGTCAAGGCCCTCTGTGCTGCCCATCTCAATAGTCAGCTCAATCTGTATGTCATCATGAATGAGACGGGGGTTAGCCAGTTTGTAGTAGCCTATTGGTATGTTGTGCATATTGGATGTTTTAAACACGCTGTTGCTGGTTTCTGGCACGATGGTTTTTTTGTTGCTTTTGAGGGAAAACTCACCGTTAGCGATAGAAGCAAAGTTTTCAATGCTATCGTATTTGGCACCGATGATTTTGTCTTTTGTGGTATCAGCGGGAACCGCTGCCAGCAGGATGATCCCGCTTACCAGAAACGCCTGGTTTTTTGGTAGTTTGGCGTTGCTCAGGTTACGCAAACCAACTTCCTTGTCGTCCTGTGTCTCAAAGAGTTTGATGGTTTTGGAACCGTTCACGGGTTTGATGCTGTATATGAGATTGTCGGCAAGGCGAAGGTCTCCTTTGGTAAGTCCCTCTTTGATATGGGGTGGAAGTTCGCCGAAAAATTTTTCCATTTCGGCTCTTGAACCCCGGCTTTGACCGCCGGTGCTGGTGAGGGTGTTTATTGTGCGCTGGCGCTGGATAGGGTTCATTCTGCTCAATGCGCCCAGCAGTTCATCGTTTGCTCCGTCAATGCCTAACAAGGCTCCGGCGTTGTTATAAGGTTCTATGCCTTCTAAGATGTCTAACATGATTTCTGTTTTTTGGTGTTTAACTTTTGATTGTTGCTTGTGCTTACTGTTTGAAAAAATTGGATTCGATGGTTTTGAAAAGGCATAGCCTACCGGTTCCGCTATCTGTGATAAACAGGGGATGTGCAAACTGCACTGTGTTTCAGAAGTGAACGGGAGGGCTACGCCTTATTTTTCTGCGCCATCAGAAATTTCGTTCCTGCACTGTGACGTAATCCTCGTAAGCGCCGGATACGCCCGTGCTGGTATTCTCGAAACGTTCAGCGCTTCGGTTGAGTTCCGCTTCAATGGCACTGAGCGCACCCAAGTCCAGCTCTTTGGTTTCGTCGTATTTAAAATGTTGTGCCTGCCCCAAACCGTTGGTACCGTTGTTTTTTCCCTTGTCGGATTTTTTTCCTTTGAGGAACTTGTCCAGGTATAGCTGTTCGAGGAAGTTGTCTTTGACGGCCAGCAGTCGGTCTTTGGCTCCCTGAAGGCCGTCCGTTCCATGCAGGCTGCCGCCCGCTTTGTGTCCGCCGCTGGCCATCATTCCTAATCCGAATGTGGCAACCTGCGACTGTTTAATTAGGTGGCCTGCTGCCACCAGTGTTAACCCCGTTAGTAAAGCTGGCTTTCCTAAAGCGGCCCCGGCCCCGACTCCCAATAACCCTGATAGGAGTGTTTTTCCGGTTTCCAAGCCTGCCCGTTTGAGGTTTTCTTTGGTTGTCAGGTCTTTCAGGATGCTCAAGGCTTTGGCTTTCCTGTCGCCTGTTTCTGCGTAGGTACTCATGATACTGGTTTTAAATGTTGTGGATTGATCTGCTTCACATCAAGGCAAGGATGGACTTGTTCCCTGTGTCGTCTTCGCCTCCCTTGTTTCCCTTTCGTTTCTTTTTCTTTTTGTTTCTGCTGCCTGTGCCGTGCATACTATACCCGGCGTTGGGTTCTTTTTCCTTTTCCTCACCATTGTAGTGGATGACAATAGCGGTGGTAACAGCCAGCGCTCCCAATCCAAGCGGGATTATCCACTTTTTATTTTTATCGTAAAAATCCTTGACCCCGTTAAGAACTCCGGCAAGCCCGTTCGTTCCCTGATCGGATTCGTTGGGAATTTCTTCTGCTTCGGTGGTCGGTATATCCTCCGTGTTCTCTGTTTTGTTGTCAGTTACGGCAGGTAAGTTTTCCGGGGTTTTTTCTCCGGCGCTGCTGCTGTCCGGTGTTTCCGTTTCAGTCGGCTGCTGGCTGGCATCGTTGCCGCCATTGTTATCTGTATCCTGTTTGTTGTCGTTTGGTTTGGGCTGGCCGGGAGGCAGTGAAGGTTCGCGCTGATCTGTGTTTGTGCTGGCAGTGTTATCGCCCGCGTTGTCTGAACCTGAATTGTCAGGGGCTGGGCTTTCCTGTTTTTGTTTTTTGGGAAACAGTACACCGATTTGATTAAGCAGAGCGGCCAGTGCGCCCATTGCGCCGGATGCGGCGGTGATGGAGGCGGCAGTAACGGGTTCGCCCAACTCGCCAATGGCCCCGAATCCTTCCATGCCGCTTACAAACTCATCCGTGTAAATGGCTCCCAGCATTTGGGGTAGTGGTGTATCTTCGCTCAGTCCGTCAAGGCCCGCCACTTCATGGCCCCTGTTTCCCCGGCCCGTGAGTATGGCTTTTTTAAGGTTCTCAGGTTTGCCGCCTGCGGCATAAAAAACAGTCTCCGCTTTTTTGAGCACTTCTTTGATTTTTGCATACTTGCTCATATCCATGCCTTTTGATTGTGCCAGTGCCTCAGAAGCATAGCCCCATTTAAGCCGTTCAGCTACTTTCATCAGGTTAAGTTTCATGGAGGCCAGTATGCCGGCCCGCATCAGCGCTGCGGCGGGATTGACTTTGTTAACCTTGTTGGTCACTTGCAAAGTGCGCTGTCCGATTTTTTTCAGATTGGTTTTGCGCTCCTCTTTGGTTCGCGTGAATACGTTATGTTTTTTTTCGCTCTGGGTTGCCTGCCGTTGTTTTTTCAGCAGACGGCCCAGCTCGCCCAAATCGTTTTTCCACTCGAAGAGTTTTTGGTTGTCGGGCAGGCTGGGTTTATCTTCCCCGCCAATGCCGTCTAAGAGTTGTAAGTCCATTGTGTAGTCTTGTTTTTCTGTATATGGTTTTTCGTAATCGTATATTTCCACAACACAATCCAGTATCACGTTTTGGCCTTTCCCTAAAGGCGCTAAGGGATAGATGTGCTCGAAATAACTTTGCTCGTATTTAGTTATCCGGTTGGTGAAGTCTTTAATACCAAGCCGGTGCAGGCAACAATCAATAAAAAAAGTCATGCAGTCACAATCGCCTTTGCCGTCATGAATCAGGCGGCGTGGTGTGCGTACCTGTTCTTTTCCGGTTTCGTCTTTTTCGTAAAGGATGTGTTCGTAAACAAAATCAAAGAGTTTTCTGTATGCTATTTTTAATGGCAGTCCTTTTAGTTCGGTGTCCACATAGTTCTTTACCTGCCATGAGTATTTTTGAATGGCTTTAGGAATAAAGTTCACTGTGTCCGAAACAGTGGCACCCTTTTTTATAGTCTCATTTATCCCGGTAGCGGGTGGAAATAAGTGCCTGTATGGGTCAAGGCTTTTAAGCAAATGTATGTTCCTCTTGTCCATTTTATTTAGTGCTGTTAGGGTTATTTTTAGCTAAGGGCTTAATGGTGCTGCTATCGGTCTTTTCGTATGGGATTTGTTTCCAGCCTAAATCAAGGGTGGTTATCGTTTTCACGGTAATGTCAACCGGCTTGTTGTTGCGGACAAGGTCGAGGAGGCCACCGCCGATGTTGAGCAGACTCATCGGCGGTATGTTTATCATAATTGCATTTATGCTGGCCTCCCCGTTGGAGGGGATGGAAATATCCTTGTCAATCACCTGGGAAGTGCCGATAACATTTCCTTTTAGCAGAAGCTTCACAAAGGGGTATTTTATTTTAAGAGTGCTTTTTACCGGGTTCTTTAGTTTCACATCCACCCGGAGCGTGATGCCTTTCAAATCAATACTGTGAAGCATGGCTTTGGCAGTTGCTTCAAGCTGATCGCTCATCCGTTTCATTGTAAAAATGTAAGCGAACAAGCCAACAACACCCGCTCCGATGGTCGTTCCTATGAAAATGTTTTTGAGCTTTGTCATGGCCTGTCCGCAATTTTTTTAAGTGTTGTTTTGTTTTTTCTGTTAAGGTTTATAAGGACTGATAAAAGCGCCTGAGTATCTGAAACCCGCCCCGGTCATTTATGATATTGGGCTTTTCCATATCTCAGGTGCCTTTTTCAGTTGTTATGGAAATCACGATTCTTTTTCCGGGTTATATGCCTGTGAGTGATATAGTCCCCAAGGAGCTTGAAGCCCATCCATATTGCCCCTCCTATGGCGGCTTTGATTGCGTAGGCACCTAAGCTCGAATAATCGAGGTTGGCAAACAATATGGCCCCGGTCAGAAAGGCGTGTGATGCGCTGTCGGTTGTTTCTGTGTTGGTTTTCATGGATTGAGTGTATGTCTGGTTTTCTATTACAAAGTTAAGACGGTCAGAATTTTACTTTTACGATTTTTGATGTCCTTTGCGCTCTTGCTTAATTCTTTTAATTCCTTTATTGTTTGCGCGGTTTTCTTGTTTTGCAATGCTCTCAGCGCTTTCAATAAATTGATTAAAGCCTGTGGATTCTGTTTCAGAAACAATAACGCTGTCCCGAAATTCTCTTTGAACTTTGTATGTTATTTTTTCGTTCATTGGGTATGCTGCTACAATAATTCTACCACTCTGTTTTGGCCTTTACGATTTTTAATGCCTTTTGATTTTCATAAAATCGTTTTTATGACCTCGTTATTTTTTTTATGCGCTCTCTGCCATTATAACAGGGATAAAAGCTGACAGGTGGCAGTTTTTCGGCTGACAAATTTTCCAAGCAGACAAATCATGCCTTTGGTTTGCGTTGTCATGTTGATAATTTGCATTCATGGATTGTATTATTAATTAATACAAAAATGCAGTCAGTTAAAGAGAGGCTTTTAAGATTTTTAAGAAACGCAGCGATCTTTACAGTAATATGGATTTATTCGCTACTCTTGCCTTTGTTTCTGGTATTCAATTTTTCTGGATGCCCGTATATTTCAAAGATGAACCTCACTTGCCGGAGGTTGTATATGGTTCCTATGGGTTCGCCAAGCTCTGATCGAATCGCATTTAACCAAAGATTAAGGGTGTGGAGTGAAACGCCGTAAAGATTAGCGAGTTCTTTTTTGTTGTAAGTTTCGATGGGAGCCAGTTTGCTATCATCTTGGGAATTACTCATTGGGTTCATGACTTGTAATATTTAATGTTACTTTCATTACAAAATTCCGACAACTCAAATGGTGACTTTTAAGAATTTTAATTTATATGAAAGTAATTTCATGTCTTTTACTCTGTTCAAATGCTGGAATGGAGAGTAATCCTCCTTACAGGCCAGTCAATACTATATCAAGGGACTTTAGTTGTTGTGGTGGAAATGTTGGCGAAACGCCATTAGAAAGCTGTCAGGTAATGTAATACACCTTAAAATATAAATGATTTAAGGGTCAAGGACGGCGAAAATGATTTTTACCTGCGCAAGTGTCCAGGTGTGACCGAGACGCTTCCCAATTTTGGGCAGATGGGGTCGGATGTACTTGTTGAAAGTGGGTCTGCTAAGGTTGAAGATACGGCATAGCTCAAAGCTTGTATAGGCCCGCTCTTCAAAACGATGGTCTATTATCGGCATAGGTTATTTATTTGAGTTAGTAAATTTCTATTTCATGCGAAACGATATTAGGTTAGTAATTACTTACTTACTTGTTCTCAATAAAATTATTCGGGGCCGCCGCCACTTATCTATTAAACGTGAAAATCCAAATTAAGTTTAGGTAAATTCAGGATTTATTTTCAATTTATTTACCTGTATCGTAACCAGAATATGAGGATTTTTCATATTTTATAGGGAAAAAAAATTCCGGGAAGTGGGTGTTGAACCAGATGAGAAAGGAAATTACAAAACGTGCTAAGGTTTTGTTGTAAAAAGAATAAATAAAAAACGCCCCGGAAACCCAAACCGGGGCGCTAAATTATACTGTCAAATTAAAAACAGTATTAAA
>CALMNJ010000419.1 GCA_937868675.1 uncultured Bacteroidota bacterium
AAATCAATGCATAAGGAGATGCTGAGACAAGCTCAGCATGACTATTCCGGTTTATGTAACTCTATTTGCAGCCCCTTTGGTTTTTTAACGCCAATTTTTACAAGGCCATCCACCATACAGTGCTGGCGCTGGATGAAATCGCGTAAGCACCTTATATGTGCGGTGGGAGCGGCACGGCACCGGCGTGGGCAGGGTGAATTGGTTTTTTGATAGAAAATGGGCGGGGGCCTTAGTCCGACGATAGGAGGACGTAGGTTTAAAATTCTGCGCAGTCGTGTTTTTTCGGGGCGCAGAATTAGTTACTTCGGATGATTTTCAAAAAAAGCCAAGAGCGGGAGGAAGGATTGCCGTGCCATGATTTTTTGTTTCTTTTTTATCTAAGAAAAAAGAAAAGAAAGTATTTAATCTCGAACGTTCTTTTCTCTTGAAAGAAAAGAACCAAAAGTTCAAGGCTTCCGAAAAAAAGCTCAAAATCTACGGAGCGCTTTAGCCCGAAAACAAGGCGTGCGGCAAGGCAGTACAAATGCATGGACTGTATAGCGCACGCTCACGTTTTCTATGCGCAAGGCCTTCGCTAAAAGCACCCCTTGATTTTTAACGCTTTTTTTCGAAGGCCATCCACCACACAGTGCTGGCGCTGGATGAAATCGCGTAAGCACCTTATATGTGCGGTGGGAGCGGCACGGCACCGGCGTGCGGAGGCGTGAATTGATTTTTATTAGAATGACGGCAAAGGCGCTTGCGTTTAAAATTCTGTGCTTTGAATAAATCCGGTGCACAGAATTTTTTACTTTGCCAGTCATTCTTTAAAAATCAAGTGCGGGTAGAAGGATTGCCGTGCCATGATTTTTGCCTACTTTTTATCTAGAAAAAGTAGGTTAAACAAAATGTGGTATTAATTTTTGCACGTACTTTTTGCATGATTATGGCAAATGCCCAGTGGATATTTGAGCGAGAAGGTGCGATGGCACCAAAGAAGTCAAGGATTCATAAAAATTGGCTAAAATCTTCGCGGCTGCAAGCCGAGGCTTCGAACTCGCCACGCGTCTTCTTCGACTCCCCTTCGGTAAACTCAGGGCAGGCTGCTCAGAATGACGCGTGGGCTCAAACAGCGAAGCCTTATTTGGCAGTCATTACAAATTGTGTGAGGTGTCATTCTGAACTTGTTTCAGAATCTAACACCTCAAAATCAATGCATAAGGAGATGCTGAGACAAGCTCAGCATGACTATTCCGGTTTATAAAACCCATTTGCAATCCTTCGATTTTTTAACACCAATCACGCCATGACATAACAAGGCTTCGTAAAATTTAGCGAAGGCGCTGAAGCGGTTTCCTTACAGGCAACCGGGCTTTTCAAAATGAAGCACCTCGGCGCTCAAAACCGGAAACTTTACATGCCTGCTTTTTAAATCCACCCAAAAGCCTTAATTTAGTGGTACCAGCCGGCACTGGAAAAACTAATTCATTCGGGCCCATGAAAAATAAATGTTTAAATATCATTTTGTTTTTAATCACTGCTTCTGCAGTGCGCGGACAGGAAGTATCGTGCATACACCCCCGCGAAACAATAACCTATTGCAGCTACTGGTACGAAAAAAAACTGTTTAAAGGCGAAAAGCTGGTGCTGCCCGACGACGTGGGTGGATTTTTGTTCTATAAGCTGGGCGAAACGGGAGGCCCGCTTGAAAACGCTGACAGCATTAAGAAAATGATGGATGTCTGCACCGATTTATTTTATGGCGACTACGACCGCTTCCTGTTTTATGTTGTGGTGAAAGATATCGAGAACGAGGCGATGAACATTGTACAACACTACGACAGTATTTTGCCCGAGCATCCGGGGCCCATTGTTGGGGTTATCACAAAATACGGCAGCGGTGCGGATGAATATGTGTTCTCTTCCAAAGGCGTTGGCTTAATTTTCATTAAGGAGTCGGATATGAAATTGTTTAAGAATTCGGTGCCGCGCACCAATCCAAGTGTTCTTGATCTGGGAGCAAAGATCGTTACTTTAAATGCATTGAACGAGGCGTCCTTTTACAATTCGATATCGGGCCTTGCTACGGACGCAAAGAAGGTAAGAGCTGCGAATTAAAAGCGCGGGCTGGTTTAATTTTTGTAAAGTGTGGTTTTTTTAATGGGTAACAGTTCTCGTTACACTTCTTAAAACTTCTTCACCAGTTTATCTTTCCGGAACATCACCTTCTCAACCGTTTTTCCAGTGCTGTCGTAATAAATCCAGACACTGTCGCGCAGGTCGTTTTTATAAAAACCGCTGTAACGCATCTTTCCGTTTTCGAAGTAGGTAATATTTGGTCCGTGACGCAAGCCTTTGTCGTAGTGCATTTCGCTCCAGGCAAAGCCGTTGTCGTAAAACGACATCCATTGCCCGTGCCGCTTGCCAAACCTGAAAAAGCCGGTGAACTTGGTAATGCCATTGGGGTATTTGTCAATGTACGAACCGGTGTACATGCTGTCGGGCGGAACAATCAATAAGGGATTGGTTTTTTTCAGCGAGTCTGTCTTCAGTTTTTGTGCGGCCCTCGAAATGGAGTCGAGCCGGAATTTGTCCACCGTGCTTAATTCCTGTTTTTTTTCAGGGTCGGGATTGCAGGCTGCAAAAAGGGCGGCAACGGCTGCTATAAAAAGGAGTGGGCGCATAAATTATTTTTTTCGTTCGATGGAGTAGGTGAGCAGTTTTTCGAGGCTGTTTCGTGCATCGCAGGCGGGCAGGCTTTTCAGGGCGGTCATGGCCCGGTCGCGGTACTGGTGCATAATGTTGGTGGCGTATTCAATGCCCCCTTTCTCAAAAACAAAGTCAATAACCTTTTTTACCTCGCGGCTTTCTTCGTTGTGGTTTTTTATAATGTTTATGATGCTCCGCTTTTCCATCCACGAGGCTTTACTAAGCGCGTAAATGAGCGGCAGGGTCATTTTCTTTTCTTTAATGTCAATGCCGGTAGGCTTGCCAATGTTGTCGTCGCTGCCAAAGTCAAACAAATCGTCTTTTATCTGAAACGCAATACCCGTAAGCACACCAAATTCGCGTGCCTGTGCAATGCGCTCCTTATCGGTACACACCGATGCGGCTCCGGCTTCGCAGCAGGCGGCAATGAGGGCGGCTGTTTTTTTGGTAATGATGCTGAAATAAACGTCCTCCGAAATATCGAGCCGCCGCGCTTTTTCAATCTGCAGCAACTCGCCCTCGCTCATTTCGCGCACAGCACCATTCACAATTTTGAGCAAATGAAAATCATTGTTGTCAAGCGACAGCATAAGGCCTTTCGATAGCAGAAAGTCGCCGATAAGTACCGCTATTTTATTTTTCCAAAGCGCGTTTACGCTAAAAAATCCGCGGCGCTCGTTGCTGTCGTCCACCACATCGTCGTGCACCAGCGTGGCCGTGTGCAATAATTCGATGAGGGCGGCTGCGCGGTGCGTGCTGTCGTTTATGGGGCCGCAGGTTTGCGCCGACAAAAACACAAACATGGGCCTTAGCTGTTTGCCTTTGCGTTTTACAATGTAGCTGGTAATGGTGTCGAGCAGGGGTACCGAGCTTTTCATGGCGTCTTTGAATTTGTCTTCAAACACCTCCATGTGGTCGGCTACGGGTTTTTTTATTTCATCTGCTATTTTCGACACGCGGTTTTTTGAAGCTTCATTCTTGTTTTACACAATTATTTGCTTATTAACTTTCTCTTCAATTTTTTAATCCGCTTAAAATTAGCCTTTATTTTAATTCCGGCGACACCAGTTTGTTCTTGTTGGCCAGCTGCCCGCAGGCGGCGTCAATGTCCTTGCCGCGGCTGCGGCGCACATTGCATATCACACCGTTTTTTTCGAGGTGTTGCGTAAATGCCTCCAGGCGCTCTTTGGTGGTTTGCCTGAACCCGCCCCCGTCAATGGCGTTGTATTCAATAATATTCACCTTGCTTTTTACCCGGCGGCAAAATTCCACCAGTTCCTGCGCGTCTTTCAGCGAGTCGTTAAAATCCCTGAAGGCAATATATTCCAGCGTGCAGCGTGTGCCTGTTTTGGCATGGAAGTAATTCAGCGCCTCCACCAGATTATCAAGCGAATTGGTTTCGTTGATGGGCATAATCTGATTACGCTTTTCGTCGTTGGCGGCGTGCAGCGAAAGCGCCAGATTAAATTTCACTTTATCGTCGCCCAGTTTTTGTATCATTTTGGCTACGCCCGCTGTTGAAACGGTGATGCGCCGGGGCGACATGCCCAGCCCATCGGGACTGCTTATTTTTTCAACGGATTTAATTACCTCGGCGTAGTTGAGCAGGGGTTCGCCCATGCCCATGTAAACAATGTTTGTAAGGGAGGCGTTGTAGCGCTCTTCGGCAGTGCGCTTTACCAGCACCACCTGATCGTAAATTTCGTCGGCGTTGAGATTGCGCATGCGTTTTAGTTTTCCGGTGGCGCAAAATGTGCAGGTGAGGCTGCAGCCAACCTGCGACGAGATGCAGGCCGTCATTCTTGTTTTAAGCGGAATGAGAACGCTCTCCACAACAAAATTGTCGTGCAGTTTCATGGCGCATTTAATGGTGCGGTCGGAACTTACCTGAAGCTCATGGATCTGGACGGCATTAATAACATAGTTTTCCTGTAAATGCTCACGCAGCTTTTTGGAAAGGTTGCTCATTTGCGAAAAATCAACTTCGCTTTTGGCCCACAGCCAGTCGTACACCTGCCTGGCGCGGAAGGCGGGCTCGCCCAGTCCGGCAAACAGGGCCGTTAGCTGCTCAAGAGTGAGGGCCCGTATATCTTTTTTGATAGGAAGCATTTTTATATTTCGAAAGGATACGGTTCTATTGGTTCGCACTTTGCACCAGGGATTGCAGCGGAAAGCCCGGACTCCCGCATTTGCGGGAGGAGGACTTGAAGCGGAAAGCCCGGTGCCGGCATTTGGAAAGGATACTGCCGGCAGGTGCCCAAATACAAAAAGAATGGACTCATCTCAGACTTCAAAGATACCACTCGGGAGGATAAATAGCTAAATTTGATTCGTGCGTTTTATTAGTGCCAATAGCATTTTTAACGGAAAAGACTTCGTGGCCGGGGCTCCGGTGCTGGTTGTGCGCGATAACGGGGTGTTTGAAGATATGATAAGCAGCAGTAATGTGGATGCCGCCAGGGTTGAAATGCATGAAGGAATTCTGACTCCGGGTTTTGTAAATGCGCATTGTCACCTGGAGCTTAGCCACCTGAAAGGACAGATTTTAAAGCATACGGGATTGCCTGCGTTTGCCCGCGAAATTATTATCAAACGAAATAGTGCAGGCGAGGCCGAACAACTGGAACGGATGATTGATGCCGACCGGTACATGTATGAAAATGGCATGGTGGCGGTGGGTGATATATGCAACACGGCCCTGAGTGCGCAAATAAAAAACAGAAGCAAAGTGTTTTATCACAGTTTTGTGGAACTGATCGGATTAAACCCGGCGCGAAAGGAGATTGTAATGTCTGAGGGGGCCCAGCTGCTGAAACACTTCCGCGACCAGGGCCTAAGGGCAAGCCTTGCGCCACACGCGCCATACAGCACCTCGCGCGAGTTGATTGGCGCCATAGCCACGGCCGACGCACGCGAGCAAATGCCGTTTAGCATACACAATCAGGAGAGCCCCGAGGAGAAGGCATTTTTCGAAAGTGCTTCGGGCGGATTTAAAGACCTTTACGATTTCCTGAAACTTGACCTGTGGTGGTTTGTGCCGCCCAAAACCAGCAGCCTGGCCTGGTATGCCCCGAATATGGCGCACAGTCGCTCGGTGCTGGTGCACAATACATGCACGGAGGCAGCCGATGTGGCGTTGCTGAAACAGTATGACGCTTACTGGTGCTTTTGTCCGCGGGCTAACCTGTACATCGAATCGCGTCTGCCGGATTTTGCATTGTTTTCGGAAGAAAAGGAACGACTCTGTTTAGGCACCGACAGCCTGGCCAGCAACGATGATCTTGATTTGTGCAGCGAGGCAAACGTAATATTTAAAAACGCGCCCACGCTTAACATGACCAATGTGTTGCGCATGATGACCGGCAACGGAGCCAAAGCGCTGGGACTGGAAGAAGAGTTTGGGGGATTTATTAAAGGAAAAAATGCTGGGCTTAACCTGGTGGAATTTAAGAGCGGGCAAATGAGGCTTACCAAAAAATTATGTTGACATGTTGTATCTGAAATCCTTTACGTTTAATCCCTTTGAGGAAAACACTTATGTGCTTTACGATGAAAACAGCGAGGCCTTTATTTTTGATCCGGGCAACTACACCAGCACCGAGGGCGAAGCATTAAAAACATTTATTGCTGAAAAGGGCCTTCATCCCAAACGGCTGTTGCTTACGCATGCACACATTGATCATGTGCTTGGATGCCGCTTTGTGTTTGATAATTACGGCCTGCTGCCCGAGGTACACAAAAGTGACCTGCCTGTTTTGCAACGGATGAGCGAAAGCGCTATGCGTTTTGGCATAAGTTGCGAAGCAGCGCCGCTACCCGAAAAATACATTGAAGACGGCGAGGTTATAATGCTGGGAAGCTATGCGCTCGAATGCATTTTTGTTCCGGGGCATTCGCCGGGCAGCATTGCCTTTTATAACCGCACCAACAAGTTTGTGATTGGCGGCGATGTGTTGTTTAATGGCAGTATTGGCCGCACCGATCTGCCCGGCGGCGATCACGCCACGCTGATAAGCTCCATTAAAAACCGTCTGTTTGCGCTCAACGATGATGTAAAAGTGTTTTGTGGACACGGCCCTTCTACCACCGTCGGGCACGAACGCCAGACAAATCCATTTGTTCGCTGAATACTGTATTTTAGTAACTTAGTAATATTAAACGTACGCTTCTCATACTAACACTGTTTGCATGCCTTGCCACCAGGGCCCAGTACAATTCAGAGCATCCGGAGGATGCTAAAAGGGTGTATTTCAGGGAGGAGGAAATGCTCTTTAAAAAGAAGCGTTACCGGGTGCACAACAATTATATTTCCGGCGGTCCGGGATTGCTGGCAAGCACCATCAGGCCACAAACGCTAAACATGATCGGGCTGGATTTTCAGTTTCACATCCGGTGGCAGCATTTTCAGGTAGGGGGCTATAACAGTGGGGTAACCAGTAACCGAACCAGCCACCTGCAGGGGCATTTGTGTTATGGTTACCGGTATGAAAACACAAAATACAACTTTGCCGTGTTTGGCGGTCCGGCCTACGCCACAGGTGCTGCCCCGGTAACCTTTCAAAAAAACAATGGTGTTGATACGGTAGTGGGCGTTCAGTATTTCGACTGGGGTTTTTACGTAAACTGTCAGGCCGTTAAAAAAATCACGTTCGATATTGGCCTCGGTGCCGAAGTGTTTGCGGAAGTAAGCCGGCGCCAAACTATTTTCGGAATAAAAGTCATCGCCTTTTTCTCAGGCTCATACAGGGGCCCCAAACAGGCCACAAATCCAAACGTACGAACCTATCATTCAAAATGACCGATTTTTTGATTGTGGGCCGGGGCCTCGCCGCCAGTGTTATCATGTACCGCTTTGCCGAGGCAGGCATCAGCTTTAAAACCATAGGAAAGGAAGATCTGAGCCGGAGCTCGCAGGTGGCAGGAGGCTTATGGAATCCGGTGGTGTTTAAACGCATGACCTCAAGCTGGATGGCGCATACCCTGGTGCCCGAGCTGCTTGAATTTTATACCAGGTGCGAACAAATGACCGGTAAAAAAATACTGTATCAGCGAAACATTGCAAAGCCTTTTACCGAAGACCAGGAAAAAATGCTCTGGAAAAAAAGGGCGGTCAACGAGCTGGCAGGATTTCTTGATCCGCGGCTGGATTTGGTTGAGCATGAGGAACTGGCCCACTGTAAAGCAAGACTGGGTTACGGAACGGTACTGAAATCGGGCTTTGTGGACATGAAGAGTTTTTTAAAAGCAACAACCCGTTTTTTTGAAAAAAACATTGTTGATGAAGCGTTTGATCATGCGCTTCTGGAAATAAAAGAAAACGTGGTTACCTACAACACACACCGCGCGCGTAACATCCTTTTTTGTGAGGGGTACCTTGTAAAAAACAATCCTTATTTTAACTGGATACCTTTAAAGCCTGCCAAAGGCGAAACACTGAAAATAAAAGCTCCGGCACTGGCGCTGCATAACACCATCTTTAACCGCAACGGATTTATATTGCGCCTGCCCGACGGTAATTTTAAAGTGGGAGCCACGTATGAATGGAACGATCAGAACGATGTGCCAACTCAAAAAGCGCTGGACGAACTCAGGCACAAGCTTTCGCAAATGATAGCCTGCGACTACGAAATAGTGGAACACGAAGCAGGGGTGAGGCCCTCAAGCATTGATCGCCGGCCAATAATAGGCCGGCATCCCGAATACGGCAATAATTATATTTTCAACGGTTTGGGCACCAAGGGCGTAATGCTGGCACCATATTTCAGCAAAAAATTTGTATTTTTCTACTTACAAAAGCAAATCCTTGAACGTGAAGTGAACGTTGAACGGTTCAGATCCTTTTATGAAGCAAGTAAAAAAAGCAAAGATTAGACTAATAGGCCGCAGGGAGCTCGTTGATTTTCCGGAACTGGATTTGATGCAGGTGGAGGCAAAAATTGATACGGGCGCTTACACCTCATCGCTGCACTGCGAAAAAATTGAACTTAGCTATGAGGACGCAAAGCCGGTTCTGTATTTTACCATCGAAACCGGAAAAAAAGCCATCAGATTTGAAGAGTTTGGACGTAAAAAAATAAAAAATTCCTTTGGCGAAATGGAGGAGAGGTTTGTCATAAAAACGCTGATAGGTATCGGAGGAAAAAAAATTACAGGCACCATTTCGCTGAGTAACCGCGACAACATGCGCTATCCGGCACTAATCGGAAGGCGCATCATAAAAGGAAAATTCATAATAGACCCCAAAAAAACACACACCGGAGGCATTTCATTAAAGAAAGACTGGCGTAGCTAATGCCTGCGGGATAACACACAGTTTAATAAACATCCATATGAAAATTGCAGTATTATCGCGTAACCGTAACCTGTATTCAACCAGGCGGATACTACAGGCCGGTGAGGAGCGTGGCCACGAAATGCTTTTGCTCGATCACATGAAATGCGTATTGGTGATTGAACAGGGCCGGCCCCATATTTATTTTAACGGCAGGGAAGTACACGATGTAAATGCGGTGATTCCGCGTATCGGGGCTTCTGCAACCTTTTACGGCTCGGCGGTGGTAAGGCAGTTTGAAATGATGAAAATATTTACCGCCGTTGAATCGCAGGCGCTGGTACGTTCGCGCGATAAACTACGGAGCCTCCAGATTTTGGCACGTGCCGGCCTTGGGATTCCAAAAACCGCTTTCGCATCGTCGCCCAAGGATAAGGACATTGACAGTGTGATTGAAAGTATTGGTGGTGCTCCCTGCGTAATAAAACTACTGGAAGGCACTCAGGGTATTGGGGTTATTCTGGCCGAAAATGCCAAGGCAGCTAAGAGTGTTGTGGAGGCGTTTCTGAAACTGGAGGCCAACATGCTTGTGCAGGAGTTTATTGCCGAGGCAAAGGGCGCCGATCTGCGGGTGTTTGTGGTTGACGGGCAGGTGGTGGGCGCCATGAAGCGTCAGGCCAAGGAAGGAGAGTTTAGAAGCAACCTGCACCGCGGCGGCTCGGCAACCGTGCTAACGCTAACGCCCGAAGAGCGGGCTACGGCCATTAAAGCAGCCAAAAAACTGGGCCTCGGTATTGCGGGGGTTGATCTGCTGCAGTCAAATCGCGGACCGTTGGTTATGGAAGTAAACTCATCGCCCGGCCTCGAGGGAATTGAAGGAGCCACGGGAATAGATATTGCCGGTAAAATTATTGAGTATGTTGAACGGAATGAATTTAATAAGCCGGGCGAATAAAAATAAAGAGTTGACCAATGCAAAAAACCATTGAAATAAATAAACAAACCATAGAGCCGGGTCAAAACAAAATGGTGATCCTGAACACCTATGAACTTCACACCAAAACCAAGCTGGAGATTCCCGTCCAGGTGTTTCATGCCGAACAGGAAGGACCAGCCATGATGCTGAGTGCCGGCATGCATGGTGAAGAAATCAATGGCATCGAAATTATCCGTAAAGTGGTGACCCGTAGCGAAGTTCAAAAACTTAAATGCGGCACACTCATCGCCATCCCGGTTATAAATGTGATCTCGTTTTTATATGCGAGCAGGGACTTGCCCGATGGACGTGACCTGAATCGTTGCTTCCCCGGATCACGCAGAGGATCAATTGGCAGCCGCATTGCCTTTGATATTATGAAACATATTTTGCCAGTGATTGATTTTGGAGTTGACTTTCATACGGGCGGCGCCAAAATAAACAACTTTCCGCAACTGCGCTGTGTGTTCGGTTTTCCCGACAACATTGCCATCGCACAACGTTTCTCGGCCCCACTGATCATTGATAGCCCTTATCGCGATGGCACATTCAGAAAGGAAGCTGCCAAAAAAAACAAACCCATTCTGGTGTTTGAGGGTGGAGAGAGTATGCGCTTTGATTACCACGCCATTAACGAGGGCGTAAACGGATGCCTGCGCCTTCTCAATTCGTATGGAATGATTGATTTTGGTGTTCCCGACAACCGTTCGGTCAAAATTGAAAAAAGTACATGGGTACGTAGCAACAGCAGCGGCCTGTTTCACATGAGCGTTAGCAACGGGTCGCCCGTAGCCAAAGGCGACTTGCTGGGAATTGTGTTTAATCCATACGGCACCACCGAAGAAAAAATAATCAGTCAGGTAAATGGTTACATAGTTGGCATTAATAACCAGCCGGTGGTAAACCAGGGCGATGCGCTCATTCATATCGGCCTTGAGCAAGAATAAAAATCCGTAATTTTGTTTTCGCATGAGCAGCAATTCACTCGACCTGAGCGATTATTTTATTATAGCCTTTGTGGCCATGGTTTTTATAACGGGTATTGTGGTTGTGTTTAAGTTCATGCGGGCCGGAAAAAAATAAACATGTCTCTGCATCCCTTCATACTTTTTCTTAACCTCGGCGGCGGCGAGGTGGTGGTTATTTTATTTGTCATCATTTTGCTTTTTGGCGGAAAAGGAATTCCCGGCATTGCCCGCACACTGGGCAAGGGCATCCGCGAATTCAAAGACGCTTCAAATAGCATTCAGCGCGATATCCGCGAAAGTACCGGCAGTTTAACCGAACAGGTAAACGAACATATTCAGGAAGTAAAAAAAGAAATCGAAAAGGAGTAAGGCTTCATGACCATTACTCTCCTTCCGGATTATTCAATCTGAAGGGCCTGCGATTCACATAAAGGAAGCGGTAACCCACACCCACTTTAAGTCCGAACTGATAAACCGTACTGCTTTTATGCAGCGATTTTTCATCAAAAACATTGGTATAGTCTCCTGCATTTTTATCGTTGAGGTCGTTAATGCCCCTCATGTAAAAAGCACTGATGTTCAGGAACATGTTCTTCGAGAAATACGTTTTTACACCCGCAGCCAGCATTAGCGAAAACACCAGCTTGCTGGTTTCAAGACTCTGGCGGCTATTGCCGAACGTGGTATTGGTAAAGCCTAACGAGGGCTCATTTTCAACAAGCACATAAGAGCTGATACCAGTTATTTTCTGAGGGTACAAGCCTTTTTTGTTTAAGATCCCATCTTGGGTGAGATGGTACGAAAGCACAAAATTGGCTTTAACACCTGCTTCAACATACCCTTCAAGTACCGATGCCGGGCTGCTTCTTAATCTTATACAAACAGGAACATCAACGGTATTCAGCCTGACTGTATTGGTATAAGCTGCCTCCGAAAGCGGATAATAGACTCCCCTGTTTTTGTCAACCCGCGTTTCAGGATACCTGAAATAACCGTTATAACTGGTGAGATTCACAAACCGGTTAAATTCAATGCCAAAAACGTAGCCAATATTGTTGCCGGCAGGTACAAAATAATTGAATCCGGCATTGGGTAGCACGCTGCCAGCGCTGCGGGCATATTGGTCCTGTTTCACATTCTCATTATAAATGCCCGAATAAACCGGAGCCGCAAACACGACGATCTCTTTCTTAAACTTCGAATGAGTAACTTTGCCCTGATCGGGGCGGGGAATACCGTTTTGTGCAAGTGTAGCGCCGCCTGTAACCAAAATAAAAACCAGGCTTATAGCAAGGGGCCAATGAAAACGCATTATTACAAATATATTTTTTATTTGTGCTTTACCATTCTTTTTAACGTTGAGGCCCGGGCACAAATCACCAAAATTAAGGTCCGGAAAGACCCCCTCCCATTTATGTTTTACCAAAAGGGAACGCGCAACGATACAATCTGGAGGGGAAAAAACGATGAGTTCTTTCTGTTAGTGCCCGATTCACTTAAGGAACGACTCATCTTCAGCACCGAAAACGGGCAACTGGTGCGCACCACCAATGATAGCCTCATTAAACTGAATTATCTGCCTGGCCTGAGCTACGAATATATTTACGAAGTTAAAGACGAATCGAACATGCTTACGCTGAACGAGGAAACCAATCACCGGAATAAAAAATCACGGGTGGGGCCCCGTCCTAAAGTAAAAACGGGAGTATATAAAACTCAGATAACAGGCACAAGCAATTTCACAACAGGATGCATTCGCCTTCAGGTAATTCATAAAACTACCGGAACCCCGGTTTATGAGCAAACGTATTATTACCCGGTGAAGTAAAAAATAAGAACCGATATTTCCTGTCTTTTCTTTTCTATATTTGATGTGGTTTGACAAATGGCATAACGAAACCCGTTTGCACCCTGTGGCGGAGTACAGGTGATTAAGTGCAACCGGCTTTTACTCCGCAAAGCCACAACATATTTTTATGGCAAAAATCCCACTCGAAAAAATTCTTTTTCTCGACATTGAAACCGTACCGCTTATTTACAAATACACCGACCTTGATGAAACCACGCGCGCACTCTGGGACAAGCGATGGCAATACCTGAAAGAAACAACCGGCGAGCAGCAATATGCAAAGGCGGGCATTTATGCCGAGTTTGCCCGCGTTCTGTGTATTGGACTTGGCTACTACAATGGAAAAAAATTCAGGGTTACTACCATTATTTCCGACAACGAAAAAGAAGTGCTTGAGAAATTTGCAAATCTCCTTTCTGAACATTTCAATACCGCGCAACACCTGCTGTGTGCACACAACGGCAAGGAATTCGATTTTCCGTTTCTGTGCCGGCGCTTCCTCATTAATAACATGCCTTTGCCCAGAGTGCTTCAATTGCAGGGCAAAAAACCCTGGGAGGTAAACCATATTGATACGATGGAGCTCTGGAAATTTGGCGACATCAAAAATTTCAGTTCCCTGAACCTTCTCGCACACATATTTGGGATTCCTTCACCCAAGCAGGACCTTGATGGCGCTCAGGTAAGTAAAACCTATTACGAAGAAAAAGATCTTAAAAAAATTGGCGACTACTGCCGCGGCGACGTCATTACCCTTGCAAGAATTTACAACCGCTTTGCCGGACTTGGAAATTTGGCCAGTGAAGATATTATTTTTGTGTAATTTCAGGCGGATTACAAAAGGTGACAATGCGTGTAGCGATAATTGGCAGCGGCAGCTGGGCCACAGCGTTGGCCAAGCTTTTTCTGAACAACTGCGCTTCGATTAACTGGTTTATTCGCAAACCGGACGATATCGCATACTTTCAGGAGTATAAAACCAATCCACGTTACCTCAGTTCGGTAGAGTTTGACACGGACAAGGTAAATTTTTTCGGTTCGCTGGCCGAATGTGTTGAGCAATCCGACATACTGGTGCTGGCGGTGCCATCCGCCTTCCTTCACGATCTGGTTTCTACACTTGGTAAAGCCCAGCTCCAGGGGCGAATTATTTTCTCTGCAATTAAGGGTATCGTACCGCAGCACAACCTCATTGTTGGCGAGTACCTTAACAAGGTTTACGATGTTCCCCTGGCAAACATCGGCGTCATTACCGGGCCCTGTCACGCTGAAGAGGTAGCACTCGAAAAGCTGAGTTACCTCACCATAGCATCCATTCATTCACAAAATGCATCCCTTATAAGCAATATGCTGAATTGCCGTTACCTCAGCAGCACCGTAAGTGACGACATCTATGGAACGGAATATTCGGCAGTGCTTAAAAATGTAATAGCGGTTGCAGGAGGCATGTGTCATGGTTTAGGTTATGGCGACAATTTTCTGGCGGTTTTGGTGAGTAACGCCATTCAGGAAATTAAACGGTTTGTGGATGCGGTGCATCCAATTGACCGCGATATCAACGCTTCGGCTTATTTAGGCGACCTGCTGGTAACGGCATATTCGCAGTTCAGCCGGAACCGCATGTTTGGCGCCATGCTCGGTAAGGGTTACAGTGTTAAGCAGGCGCAACTTGAAATGAACATGATAGCCGAGGGATATTATGCTGTTAAGTGTGTTTATGAGATTAATAAAACCCACAATGTAAACATGCCAATAACAAATGCTGTTTATAACATCATATACCTGCACAAAGATGTGCGGAAGGAAATAGCTCAATTATCTCAACAGCTTTCATAGTTTGAATACCCTGGCCCGCATAGTTTCAGTTCTTTTTCACCCGCTGCTTATGGCCACGTATGGTTGTTTACTCATTTTTTTCGGGATGAAAAACACGATTTACGAATACATGACGCCCTTTGGCAACAAGTGGCGCATTACGCTCTGGATCTTTGTTTTCACCTTTCTCCTCCCAGCCATGAGTATTTATATTGCCTATGTGCTGCGACTCATACCTTCGCTCCTGTTGTCAAAACCATCTGACCGCACGTATCCTTATATCATAACCTTCCTTTTCTATCTGGGACTTTTTTATATGATGATGGATTTAAGTATTTGGAATGTGATAAAACTATTTGTAGCGGGCGGAGGCCTGGCCATTTTGCTCACGGCGATCATCAATCTGCGTTACAAAATCAGCGCTCACATGGTGGGCCTGGGAGGATTTCTCGGCGCACTCATTTCCATGTCGTTTTTGATCCAGTTTGACCTCACGTTTTTTTACATTGCCGTCATTCTGATAGCAGGAATCACCGCTACCGCCAGATTGATATTGAGAGAACACAAACCCCCGCAGCTTTACCTGGGTTTTGCTCTGGGGCTTGGCGTTCAAACATTTATGTTTTACCTCCTTCAAAAACTCACGCTTATCTGAGCCACATTCATTTCATAACCGGAGCCACCGGCATAGTTGGAAGCCATGTAGCCCTGAAACTTTTGCAGGAGGGTAAAACAGTGGTAGCCTCGCGCCGTAAGGGAAGTGATATTAACAAGCTGGAAAAGCTGTTTTCCTATTATGTTTCAAATGCCGCCGAACTCGCCACTAAAGTGAAGTGGGTGGATCTGGACCTTACTGATATTTTTTCCATCGAAACGGCGCTGGAAGGTGTACATACGGTTTACCATTGCGCTGGATTTGTTTCGTTTAACCGCAATCAGCGCCGGCAGCTCATGGAAGTGAACCACGAAGGCACCCGCAGGCTCGTTGATATGTGCCTGCATAAAAAAATCAAGGCTTTCTGTCATGTGAGTTCGCTGGCCACCTTGCACAATCTCGAGCACACGGGCCTGCTTAACGAGCAGGTGTTTTGGAAAAAATCGGGCCGTGAAAGCAACTATGCCATAAGTAAATATAATGCCGAGCGCGAAGTGTGGAGGGCTATGGAGGAAGGACTCAATGCCGTGATCGTAAACCCTGGCGTGGTGCTTTCGCCGGGTTTCTGGGATCAAAGCAGCGCCACAATATTTAAAACCTGCTACAAAGGCAATTTGTTTTACGCCCCCGGTACCACGGCATACGTGCACGCTGCCGATGTGGCTCACTGTATGGTAAGTCTTACCGAAAAGGGATGTTTTGGTGAACGGTTCCTCTTGCTCGAAAACAATTATTCATTCAGGCAGATTTTCGGCCTTATTCAAACTGCCTTCCATAAAAAACCTCCGGTTATCAGGGCCGGGCGTTTGATGCTCAATGCCGGCTGGTTGGCCGAATCTGTTATGGCTTTTTTAACCGGACGCAGTGCAGTAATTACGCGGTCTATTATTAACTCGGCCCTCAACACGCAACTTTATAGTAACCAAAAAATAAAAACAACGTTAGGCTTTGAATTTAGAAGCACCGCCAACGCTATTGGTGAAATATGTGTTGTATACGAAAACGAGCAGCGGAACCGGTAACAACTAACTGATTCTCATCGAATTAAAAACGCGGTTAATCAATAAAATTTTGCTTTTTGTAACTTATTTTTATAATTTAGGCTAATATTTAAGACTGTATGCACATTGCGATTGCGGGTAACATTGGGTCGGGCAAAACTACTTTAACATCTCTTCTGGCTAAGCACTATAAATGGCACGCACACTACGAGGATGCCGACGATAACCCGTATCTAAATGATTTTTACGAAGATATGCAGCGCTGGTCGTTCAACCTTCAGGTCTATTTTCTTAATAACCGTTTCAGTCAGATACTTGATATCCGTAAGGGAAAGCATACCGTAGTTCAGGACAGAACGATTTATGAGGACGCCTATATTTTTGCTCCCAATCTTCATGCTATGGGGCTCATGACCTCCCGCGACTATGACAATTACTTTTCGCTGTTTAAGCTCATGGAAAGCCTC
>CALMNJ010000420.1 GCA_937868675.1 uncultured Bacteroidota bacterium
GCTGACAGGTTAATATTGTCAAGGTAAAGGTTATTGCCGTGGTCGTTTGTTACAACAATTTTCACGATCACATTTGGTTTATTGAAACCAGTCAGCGTAATGTTTTCGGTACGCCAGTGCGAAGCATCAAAAGGATCAGGAACGTAGGCGGGATTGGCTACAGGACCTATTGTGGTGAGGTTGTTTCCGGCCTGAGAGAATACGGTTGTCCAGTTGGCGCCGCAATCACTTGAGGCTTTTACTTCAAGCATATCGTTGCTTGCACTAGTACGTTGTGCATAAGCAATATCCATGGTCATGTTGGGGTCTCCGCTTCCGCTCAAATCCATTGGGGGCAAATAAAGTTCGTCCACATCGCCTATAGAGGTATTGCTGTAAAAATCGTACTTGGTGGACTCACTACTGAAGTTGAAGCCACCAGTTGATGTGTTTCTGGTCCATGAAGGTCCCTGATCGTTGTTCACCATGGTCCATCCTGCCGGAGGATACGCGGATGTAGTAAAGCCTTCAGCAACCGGGCTTCCCTGATAGGATGCCGCCACCATGTATGAAGCATTATTCAGGCTGTTGGTGAGATTATACAAAGGGGTTGGTAAAATTACGTCGAATGAAAAAGTATGAGCACCGGGAGTAGTTGAGGTATTCACACCGGTAATAGTAATAACTGTGCTTGCTCCAACCGCTAAATTGCCTGACCATGCATACGGTGTTCCGGCGACTCCGTCAGTGTAAGGGGTCACAGTCAGGTTGGTGATGGCAGAAACACCATCGTTGCGCAGGCTGATTTTTGGAGTGATGGAATTGTTGCAGGTAAGGTTAACACTGGCACCCAGTGCGGCAATAGCATCAGTTGGAACAGCCGCCTTTGCAACACGGGCAGCCTGAGCTACCTTACGGTTGCCATCGTCCTGTATAAAGCACACAAAAGCTACTTCCGATTTTTTGCGTGTATATGAAGGCAGAGGGCAATTGAGTGTGAAGGTTGTGCTTTGACCATTGGTCCATGTTGGTGTAAGTGTGGTGCCGGTTTGAATATTTGGGAACGATCTGATAGCCGCATCTTCGAATGTGGTTTCTCCGTTGGTACCTGGCTGTACAGAGAATTGAATCAGTCGCTCAACCATTACTGTGCGGAAACGAAGCGCACCGGTGGCGGTGTAGCCTGCTGTTGCCTGAATATTTACTGTAAGGTTCACTGCGGTGCAGCCTGGTGTCCAGGCTCGGCTTACGGTAATATTGAATGCAGAAGTATATGATTGGGCGGTTGCAATTATTGTGCTGGTGAGATTTGCCGGATGATCGGACGAGGCACCGAAAACAGTTACATTCTGGCCGTCCATTCTGCCCGATGGTGCCGAATTAATACCATAACCATAAGAAAAGGCACGCCAGTCAATTTCGGTTTTATTGGTTTGGTAAAGCGACCATGTTTTGGTTGGTGCACTTGGAATTGGCACCTGCCACTTAATGGCAACACAGTTTGACGTATTTGCAGGTTGGGCCAGCAAAGCGTTTAGTCCGGGATTGGTAGACGCACACGGCGGGCAGGTTTCGCCGGTAAACTCCTCGTACAACGAAAGACGGGGGGTTTGGCCGAATGCAGTTGCGCCAAGCACAGACACAAACACTAATAGTAGTTGTTTTTTCATGGTAACAAATTTATTTATCTAAACAAATTTATGAAACGGGCTCAACAAACCAAACCTTATTAACACTAATCTTCTGCCTCCAGAACTAAAAACTAAAACAATGCTGGGTTAAGTGAACAACAAAAAACCCCGGTAGTCCGGGGTTTTCAGATCAGTAAATTGGTTTGGCAATTAATTAATAACAAGTTTTTTTGTAATCGCCCTATCACCGGTTTTAATGCTTATAAAATAGATGCCAGCAGGAAGTCCGCTGGTTTCGATACCCACTTTGTTTTTACCTTCAGCAATAGTCAGGGGCTTTTCAATAACAGTTTGACCCACAGAGTTAATCACTGCAAGTTCCGAGTTGAATGTACGGGTGGCATTAAATTTAACAACAGCCGAAGAACTTGCGGGGTTCGGAGAAATGTCGAACGAGGAAATATCGTTGCTGTGTGATTTTATACCTGTTCCAACCGGTGCATTTGGGTCGCTGTAATGAATCGCGAACTGAAGCGAATCAGAAGAAGTGGCAGTATTAATAAACGTGTATTTTACAATGCTAAGGCCGGTTGTTGCAATTTCATCAAGATCGGTGGTGAGCATTTGGTAAGACCCACTTACCTGCGATGCACTGGTGTTTCCGTTAAGTGACAATGAATTGGGCGAAACCGTGGTTGTATTCCCGTAGCAGTTTCCGCCAAAACAAAAGTAAGCCACAGCTGTTTCGGTAGCCGAAGCATGAAGGGTTATGTCGTAACGCTTCACATTATATGTTTTGGTTGTGGAAGACGTGTTTTTAATATCGAAAATCTGCTGAACATTTCCCGCAGGTGTTGTTGTAAGGTAAATGGTTTGTCCCATTACTACCTGTGCGTAATTGTTAGAGGTGTTAAAAACCTGAATGCTTGGTTGTTGTGCAGCCATGCCCAAACAAAAAGCGAGCGGTGCGATAACGAGTAATTTTTTCATGATACAGATTTAAGCAGGCCCGGATACAATTACTGTATCCGGGCTGTACTAATTAT
>CALMNJ010000421.1 GCA_937868675.1 uncultured Bacteroidota bacterium
CACCTCGGTGAACAACACTGCCATGATTGAGAAAAAAATCATTCACTCCATCCTCCAGCGCAGACCTAAAAAAGCCGATATATACTGGTTTGTTCACGTGGATGTAATGGACGAGCCATACCGTATGGAATACCTTGTAAATCATATTGCAGAAGACGATATTATTCGGGTTGATTTTCGCCTTGGGTTCAGGGTGGCACCAAAAATTAATCTCATGTTTCGCAAGGTTGTGGAAGATCTGGTGCAGAAAAAAGAAGTGGATATTACCAGCCGCTACGATTCTTTGCAGCGTAACAACATCAGCGGTGATTTTAAATTTGTAATCATTGAAAAATACCTGAGCTTTGATAATGATCTGCCCATGTTTGAAAGGGTCATTATGGAAGCCTACTATTTCCTGAAGCATCTTAGCTTGTCCGAAGCAAGGGCCTTTGGCCTCGACAGCAGCTCGGTGAAAATTGAGAAGTTCCCGATGATTTTCAGGCCGGTTAATGTGGTTGACAACCTTAAGCGCATTAAGTAAAATTACCGCTTCAAAATGCCTAACGAAATTTATCGGGACAGCTTATTGCTTAGTGTTTGAAGTGCCGGGTGCCTGTAAACACCATGCTCATACCGTGCGCGTTGCAATAGTCAATACTTTCTTTGTCTTTTATAGATCCTCCGGGTTGAATTACGGCTTTGATTCCTGCCAGGTTCGCAATTTCCACACAGTCCGGAAATGGGAAGAAGGCATCACTGGCCATCACAGCACCATTTAAATCAAAGCCAAAACTCCCGGCCTTTGCAATAGCCTGCCTCAGTGCGTCCACGCGCGAGGTTTGTCCGGTGCCACTTGCCATTAGCTGTCCGTTTTTTGCCAGCACAATGGTGTTTGATTTAGTATGCTTTACCAGTTTGTTCGCAAATAAAAGGTCCTTTCGCTCGCGCGCATCGGGTTGTTTTGTTGTAGCAGGTTTTAAATCGGTTTCCGTTTCCGTTTTAAGGTCTTTATCCTGTTCTATCACGCCGTTTAAAAGCGTGCGGAACGAAGTAATTCCCAAATCCACTTTGTTCTGCACCAAAATAATGCGGTTCGGTTTCGACTTTAAAAGTGTTACTGCCTCTTCATCATAGGCCGGTGCAATCACCACTTCGCAAAAAAGTTTGTTTACCTCGGCGGCAGTAGCCAGATCTATTTTTCGGTTGGCAATTAAAATACCGCCAAATGCCGAAACCGGATCGCAGGCCAGCGCATCAACATAAGCCTGATGAATGGAGCTTCGCGAGGCAACGCCACAGGCATTGTTGTGCTTCAGAATGGCAAAAGTAGGCTCTTCAAAATCGGCCATAAGATTTACCGCGGCATCCACATCCAGCAGGTTGTTATACGAAAGTTCCTTTCCGTTGAGTTTGGTGAACAGGGCATCCAGATTTCCGTAGAAAGTGCCCTTCTGGTGAGGGTTTTCGCCATAGCGCAGGGGCTGGCTTTGCTGAATGCTTTGTTTAAACTGCGGGATGTGCTGCGTTTGATTGAAATAATTAAAAATAGCCGAATCGTAGTGTGAAGAGGTTGCAAAGGCCTTTGCTGCAAACCATTTGCGGTCTTCTATATCAGAGCTTCCGTTCTTTGTATCAAGCAGATGTTGAAGGCGGGCGTAATCGTGGCGCGATGAAATAATAATGACATCGTTGAAGTTTTTTGCGGCAGCACGGATGAGCGAAATGCCCCCAATGTCTATTTTCTCAATTACATCCTGCTCCTGTGCACCGGTAGCAACGGTTTCCTCAAAAGGGTAAAGGTCAACAATCACCAGGTCAATATCGGGAATATTATGCGCGGCTTTTTCCTTTTTATCGGTCTCGTTATCTCGCCGGTTGAGTATGCCGCCAAAAATAGCCGGATGCAGTGTTTTTACGCGTCCACCAAAAATTTCAGGGTATGTGGTTACTGAATCAACGGCGGTTACGGGAATTCCCATTTTTTCGATAAACGACAAGGTGCCGCCGGTGCTGTATAATTTTACATGAAGGGTGTGAAGTTTTTTAATGATTGGTTCCAGATTGTCCTTGTAATATACCGAAACCAGTGCGCTTTTAATTGTTTTTTGACTCATCTCTGAAATTGAAAACGCAAAGATACAGGAAGATTTTCTTCGAATAAACGGATAGTTATAAAAATGAAATAACCACTTGCCAATAAAGCCTTTGTTCCTGGGGCAATCTGACTATATTTGATTAACTCATTTACACCCGGCATTTGAATCCATATATCCGCCATATTTTTCAGTTCATCCCGGCCTCTTCTGCTTCACTTGGCCATATTATAAAAAAGGAAAGGCCGCCGTGGCATCATCTTGTTATAGACCTTGAAGACGCCCTGCTGGATGTGAACAACGAAGCCCATACCAAATCCATTAAACAAAAAGCAAGGCTTTTAATATTAAAATGTTTCGAGAACACATCCCTGGTAAACAACAAAACGATTGGATTAAGGATTAATTCGCTCCACAGCGGTGAGTTTGATAACGATCTGGCGCTCCTTAACTCATTAAAACATAGGGTAACCTGGGGTTTTGTTGTTATTCCCAAAATGGAAAGGTACGGTGATCTTACAATTTATGAAAAATCATTTAAGGGACTCGGCTTGTCCTTTAATGAGATAATTCCTGTTATTGAAACGGTTGCCGGGCTGAAGGCCTGTAAACGGATTTTTTCGAATCAACTGTCCCTGCCGCTTAACCGGTGCTTCTGGGGGCATCACGATTACAACCTTGACGCCGGTTATTGGCCATTCCCTGAACAGGAATCAGAAACGTATTGGGAAAACACAACACGTTTAATCAACTCTTTAACCATCAATGGTGTTTCATTTATCAACGGCCCTATCGTCGTTTCTCAAAGCACTTCCTTTATCAGACAAGTATTTCACCGAACAAGGAAATTATGCGGCAAACCATTTGATCAGGCTGTGATCTCATTTTCTCAGATTAGTTTATTTAACGCAGCGTGTCAACCTGACGAGGACACCGCGCCATTGAATACTGTTAATGAACACACTGCCTACGAAATAGTTAAAGCTTTTGAACAATATAACCGCTCCGGTTTAAGCTTTGGCTACGATGCAGGCCAACGACTTTTTATATCGCCCCAAAAGTATTTATGCGCCAAAAAATACCTGAGTCAAAACCCGATTATATAAAAACCGGCATAGTGTGTGGTTGCCTGCCAACGCAACATGGCATTCTGCAGGAGCAGCTTTACCATCAGATTTTATCGGCAGAGGTGATGCAATGTGCCGGTGTACGGCTTTCCATCAGCTCGGCCTGGTACACCAAGCTTCATAACGGAACGGACGTGTGTGAAAAACTGATTGAGGAGGCTCGGCCTGAAATACTGTTATATCATGTTCGGCCCGACCCCTACCTGAGGGCATCAAAACTAATGATGAGTTACCGCACGCAAAGCGGTATTAAAAAAAGGCGCCTTAATTTTGATGCCAATGATTGTATGGCTTTTGATCGCGACGACAACATGGCCGAACAAAGCGTAAGAAAAGAGAAGGGAAAAGTTCGGGCGTATTTCAGGCATTTAAATTATGTACTTGGACTTCTGGCCGGATCCAATAAAAATGCGGTAAAGAAACAAGCTGCTACTATTGAATCTGTTTTGGCTCTGGCGCACAAAAACAACATCCGTGTTTTTATTGTCGGGCCTGCATCAAGGCCACGAAGCAGGGTGGAAGAGTTTTTATTGAACCGTCTCGAGAATACACTACGAACCCGTTTTCAAGGCGGCCAATACATTACCTGTATTGGTTCGAATGGTGCAACCGGAGAGCCTCTTTTTTTTGATGATGGCATTCATGTTAACCCGGCAGGGCATCGCCGCTTTGCAGAACTTATCTTTAAACAACTCAAACCCCATCTGCATTGATCGCCGTTATTTTCTTTTTCATTCATTTTTTAGGAACTCTTCCATACGCAGCAAGGGTGGTTGGCGTGCGCACTAAAATGCTGGCGCTTTCGTTTACGTTATTCAATATCATTGCACTTATTGCCCGCACTATTCAAGGTTTTCAGACGCCCTACCTGGCCAAGTACATGGAAACGAATTTACCCACGACCCCTGCTTGGACGCCCCTGCCTTTTTTTTACTGGCTCATCGGTATTTCAGTAGTGGGTTGCATTGCCGGAATATTTTTTCTTCCGGCAACAACACGAATTTTTACAAAAGGTGTTGGGCATTATTATCGCTCACGCAGCCTTAAACGAGTTATCCTCATGGCATTCACAAAAAAGGGCCTCTCTTTTTTCTTTTCATCGTTGTCTTTTCAGCCTATGCGTGCCATTGGGTTTCTTTTCCCTTTCAAACATTTACCCCTCAGGCTTTTTATTTATCATGTCATTGCCACTGCCTGTGTAACCGTTGGACCTTTGTCGGCCATTTATGCCGGTTATCTTCATCCCGAATTCAGGAGCACGGCAAGCTCGCTTGCGTTTATTATTAATGGAATAGCGGTGCTTATTATGTTCCTGCTCATTGACCCCCCACTGGCAGCTATGACTGAAGACACCGTGCAGGGAAAAATGGAAGAGCCGTTTTTCAGCCGCTGCTTAGCATGGTTTGTTGTAGCGCGCGTGTTCGGCACTGCGCTTGCTGCAGTTTTACTTTTACCCTTTGCAAAGCTTGTGGCAGTTTTGGCGCTGATAATGTAACGGGCAGAGTTGCTAAGCCTTTTATTTAATCAGGCTTCTCAGCCACACCAAAGCATCATCGCGCTTCTCAAAAAAACGTGTCGGGATTTTGGGATGGTTGACTTTTAAATAAACTTCCCCGGCCACTTCCAGATAAGGGTCGGGGCTGCAAAGCGCCAAAGCTTTCGCAAATTTGGCGTATTCTGCCGAAGCGGCGAGGCCCTGTGCGTGCGCTGCCACCGATGCGTTTTCCTGGCCTTCAATAAGAACATAAAACTGTTTGCCCGGCATGGCTTCTTGCGACAAACGTATGGACTCGTGAATGTCTTCTTTGTTCAGCGTTTTGTTTTTCTTCACAATAATTTCCTTAATCAAATCATCGTGAAGGCGGACGATAAATATGTCTGTTTCAATCTGTTTCAAGCCTGTCAGAACAAAGTTATTAACTCTCCCGCATACCTGCAATTCAAAATTTGTTCATTAACTTTAAACGTAAGCTTAGTCAGGTTGCGTTTGTTCAGGTATAATCTTTGTTTTTTTCTTGTCGTTGTTGTTTTCTCCATTGAGTCGCAATCGGCGCCTCAGGATTATTATCTTCACCTGAGAAAAGCAGACTCGCTTTACAAGATTCAGAGCTATTACCCCTCAGCTCTTGAGTACAATAAAGCCTTTTACGCGTTTGAAAAAAGGGGGTTTTCCTCCAACAGGTATTGTGCAGCTAAAGCGTGGGCCATGGCAGGGTTTCCTGATACAGCATTTTCCGAATTATTCCATATTGTAAAATACGGTGCTGATATATACAGCAGTTTAATTTCAGAGGCTGTATTTAAATCAATGCGCAAAGACCCAAAATGGAAAGAGCTTCTGACAAAAGCCACAATGAATAGACAGGGAGGCAATGCTCCTTTGAGTTATGAAATTACCACCATGTCGCAGGAAGACACCCACTGGCTCAATTTGATTCTTCGTTTTGAAAACGGTTCAATTGCTCGCGATTCCATTTCTTTAACCCTGCTTCGTTCCCGCTTCGATAGTATTAACGAACTGCACTACCTCCGAATCAGACAGATTGTAAAAATACACGGGTTTCCAAATTTCAGCCTTGTTGGCTACAGTGGTATGCAGGGAGCCTGGCTTTTGATACAGCATCAGGACAAATATCCCGGCTTTCAAAAGGAAGCTTTAAGATTACTAAAAAAGGAACTCCGAAGAAACGAAGCGGACTCAAGGCAATATGCGTATTTGGTTGATCGCGTTCATATAAACACAGGTAAAAAACAGATTTACGGAACACAAACGCGGTTAAAACCAGATAGTTCCTCTTTTGAAGTTGAACCTACGAGAGCCCC
>CALMNJ010000422.1 GCA_937868675.1 uncultured Bacteroidota bacterium
GCTCAACGTGTCGGTGGCAAGCGGCATCGTGTTGTTTGAAGCGGTGAAGCAGCGCCTTGGAAAATAAAATGAATATACTCCATTACGTGGCCGGGCTTCAGGAACAAACTGGTCAGTTACACACCCTGCTGACAGGGCTTACCACAAAACATCTTGAATGCAAACCCGAAGGTAAATGGAGTATTTTGGAAATACTTGAGCACATTCTGATTACCGAAAGAGTGGTTTGCAGCCTTCTCGCGAAGCCGTCTGAAGAGCAAAGCGAAAAAGCAGAATTGCACGGCGCCGAAAAATTAGAACGCCTGATGGTAAGCCTGCGCGAAAGAGCTGTAAAAGCGCCCGAAACGCTTGCGCCAAAAGGCCTGATTAAAAACTGTGTTGAGTTTGAATTAAATTTTGTGGAACTCAGGAATACTCTGGAAGTGAACCTTCTCACCGGAAAAATTATGGTGGACAACCGCATTCACAAACACCCCCTTATTGGTGCGATGACCATTAGCGACTGGCTTGCATTTTTGCGTTACCACACCCAAAGACACATCGAACAGATAAATGATATTGTTTCAAAAACCGGGACTTAAATTCAGCACGATTATTTGCTTTCATTTTTGCTTTCCAGTTTCAGGGCTCCTTCATCAATCTTAAGAATCATTTTTTTTGTTTCCTTTAGCTTCGGTCCCTCTTCGGTTTCGGCATTTTCCGTATAAGTTACCGAGAACACCGAGATTTCCGAGCTCCCGAGGGTTGACGATGTTCTTCTCCAAAGGGCCAATGGCGCATCGGCAGCATCATACATTTCGGCGGCAACAATGTGCGTAAACCCTCCGTCATTAGTAGGCCATGAGGCAATGATGCTGGTGCCTGAATATAAAGGGCAGGCATCGTAACTGCTTTCATTAATTCCCCAGAGTAAAAGAAATCTGTCGCCAACTTTTATTTTGCCAATGGTAAAGGCCATCGCGTTTTTCAGCATACCAATATCGAGGCTGTCGAGATAATTCTGGTAACGGCCCTGTTGTTTAAGTCTGTCAATCAAAATACAACCTTGCACACTGCTGCGTATGTCGCCGGAAATGTCGGTGTTCAGCGAGTCTTTTTTTAGGTCTTCAAGAAGCCCGCCTCCCAGCGCCTCAAGGGTATCCAGGTTGTTTATAAATGCACTATCAATAGTTAAGGGTGCGCTTAACTCTTTTTTAAACTCAGCACCGAATTTTGACTGCCGGGCACTCGGTTTATAACCGCCACAGGAAACAAGGGTCAGAATAAAAAACGCAGCGGCAAGTGAAACGATGTTTTTCATGTGGTTAAGGTACTTAAATTATTTTTCAAAGCTTTTTGAGGCTCATCAAACGGCAGTAATTTTCACGAGCGATCCGTATCACGATTTTAAAAGACTCGGAAAAAAATGTTGCTTGCTTAATCGGTTTTTTGATCCGGAGCCGCCGAAGGAACAAAAGATGAATCAGTGGGCGTAAGAGGCCGAACCTGATCCTGCACAATTTCTATTTTTACTTTGGCGAGCCCTTGTGGTATGAAGTTGAGTTTTTTGGCCGCTTTTCGAGTAAGGTCAATACTTCTTGTTGAGTATTTCGGGAGCCTGTCGGTAACTCTCACCACCACCGTGCTGTCGTTTTTAAGATTCGTAACTTTAACCAGCGTGCCAAATTTAAGCGTTTTGTGCGCTGCTGTGAGGCTGTCGTGCCTGAATATCTGCCCATTGCTGCAGCGCCGGCCCTCGAAGGCCCTTGCGTAATAGCTGGCAATACCACATTCACAATACACCGAGTCGCATTGCGCCCGGAGAGCCCCGGTTATAATCAAAAACAGATATAGGAGTTTTTTGGCCAAAACTTAAAGTTAAAAAAACCCGGCGTAGTTTCTATTTTTACAAAAGCAATAATTGAAAACTGTTCCTGAAACCAAAACATTTCATCCGCCTGTTCCTGATGCTTGCTCTGCTTTTTGCATGCTGCCTGATGCTGCAGCTTAGTTTACCATACATAGGCGGTAGGTACGATATTGATTTTCTGCTTACCAAACAAAGCATCATCCATATTAAGCACTGGCGCTATGCTTTTTATTTCCATGTGGCATTTAGTATTCTTACGCTGGCGGCAGGCTTTACGCAGTTTTCATCCTTTCTTCAAAAAAAGTACAGAAAACTGCACCGTGCAGTTGGATATATCTATGTTGTGGATGTTTTGTTTGTGGCAGGGCCTTCGGGGCTTATAATGGCATTTTATGCCAATGGCACGCTGGCTGCAAAAAGCAGTTTTGTTATTTTATCGCTGCTGTGGATTGGTTTTACGTTGCTGGCAGCCTATTTTGCCCGCAAAAAAAATTTCCCGGTCCACAAAAACTGGATGATGCGTAGTTATGCGCTCACGCTTTCGGCCATCAGTTTGCGGTTTTACGCATGGTTACTGCCACGGTTCCTACATCTGGATGGTGTAAGCGAATACACCTTTATTGCATGGATAAGCTGGACCATTAACCTGCTTGTAGCTGAACTGCTTATTTTAAGAAACATGTACGCGCAGTCACGAAGCACCAACAGCGCTTAGCGCAACGATTCCGCTTTTTCGGCGCTGGCCACGCTTTCTTTTCCTTCCGGCATTTCCACCACTTCGTTACCGGGATTGATAAACAACTTCTTTTTTCCGGTTTCAACCATGGATGTGATGGTATTGCCCGAATAACCGCTTTCGAGGGGATCTTTTTGCCAGCTCACTTTTAACTCTGTAATATAAATGCTCATGTCCGGATTAATGACACAGCTTTTTCTTTCGAGCGGAGAGCAGAAGCAGGAGATGACCGAATTGGACACTACGGTTCCGAGGCTGTCGTAAGTAATGATAGATGTGGTGACCGGATTGAGCGTATCGCCCATTACTTCAATGGCTTTGTAAATAATCGCATAACCTTTTGAAAGCTTAAATTTTCCGATAGCCATGTATTCCTGACTCACCATGCGCGAAAAGCGCTGATCTTCCATGCCGGGAACAAAGGCCGCAAAATCATAATTAATGTAGCGGTCGTAATTAAAGGCAGCGACCGAATCGGATTTAAGCTCGAAGGGCAGCGTAATATCATCGAAGGATTTGAGATAATGGGCGTATAGTTTTTTCCGCATCAACTCGTCATTTCCGAAATTAGCCACCACCATTCCCTGGAACTCCCTGTTTTCACGCACAAAATCAAAAAGGGGCTCTTTGGTTACCTTCTCACCGGATGAAAAGCCTGTGCGTACTGATTCGCTGAGCGCGTTAATACATTCAACGGTGTCTTTTTTTGCAGCATATACAAGGGCATCGTTAAACAGGGCATCGCAATATTCCAGGAAACCAAAATTTACCCTGTTAACGCTGTCGGCCATATTGAGCCTGTTTGTTGCCAGATAGGCCTTAAACAAAAAGGAGTAACTTTTTTCATCGGGGTAATACGAAACCGCTTCTTTAAAATACTCAATGCTGGCTTCGGGATTGTTTTTATTTACAAGCAAATCAAGCCCGTTCATAAAAAGCTTTCTGCTTTCTGCTTTCTGAGCAGGACTGGCCTTTTCGGTTACATGTTTTACACTGTCGGGATTAAAAATAAATTCCTGCGACAGCAATACCGGCGCCTTTCCGGATTTGTTTTCACTGCTGGTGGTGTTGCTGCCCGTGCTGCAACCATATATTAAAAGCATGGCTGCTGATGTAATAAGAGGGAGTGTCTTCAATGCTATGGCGTTTTAGGGGAACTAAAAATACGAATATTAAACAAGCCACAAATTGTATTTAACCAAACCGTTTTTTTGATAACGTAAAGTATTAAATGGAATAAAGTTTATTTTTCGGATGTGGATTGTTATATTTACTTATCAATGTATAAAAAGTTAAACTTAATTAAAGCGCTATGAGAAAGGTATTCGCTCTCGCCTCGGTTTTTTTCATCGTTCTTGCAGGGGTTGCCGGATTAATCTGGAAACCGCTCTTCTGGTCGTATGCGGTGGTAATACCGCTGGTGCTGATTGGTCTTTACGACATGCAGCAGAAGCATCATTCGCTGCGCAGCAATTTTCCACTCATAGGCCGTGCGCGATGGTGGGCCGAGTGGATGCGTCCTAAAATATACCAGTATTTTATTGAATCCGACACCGATGGCGCGCCATACAACCGGCTGAGCCGCAGCCTCGTGTATCAGCGAGCCAAAAAAGTAAACGACAGTGTGCCCTTTGGTACTCAGTTGAATGTTTATGAAACAGGCTACGAATGGCTCAATCACTCTATTAACCCGCTGCCCCTGGAGCATGGCAACCACGACCCGCGGGTGCTGGTTGGAGGACCCGACTGTAAAAAACCGTATCTGGCCAGCGTGTTCAACATATCGGCCATGAGTTTTGGGTCGCTTAGTAAAAATGCCATTATGGCGCTGAACGGAGGAGCCAAACTTGGAAACTTTGCGCACAATACCGGCGAGGGCGGATTAAGTCCGTATCATCTTGAGCCGGGGGGCGACATTATTTGGCAGATTGGAACCGGTTATTTTGGTTGCCGTCATCCGGATGGCAGTTTTAATTTCGATGCCTTCCGCGAGCGGGCTATTTTGCCAAATGTAAAGATGATCGAAATAAAACTTTCGCAGGGCGCAAAACCCGGTCACGGCGGTATTCTGCCGGCTGCCAAAGTAACGGATGAGATCGCAAAAATCCGTCTGGTTGAAAAGGGCAAGGATGTGTTGTCGCCTTCATACCACCGCGCATTTAACTCGCCCACCGGCTTACTGGAGTTCGTTAAAAAACTGCGCGAACTGAGCGAAGGCAAGCCCATTGGGTTTAAGCTTTGTATTGGTCAGAAAAGCCAGTTTATTGCCATTTGCAAAGCCATGGTGAAAACCGGTATTATGCCCGATTTTATTACGGTTGACGGTGGCGAAGGTGGAACCGGCGCAGCACCTCAGGAGTTCAGCAACTCGGTGGGTATGCCGCTGCGCGAAGGACTTATTTTTGTGTACGACGCCCTGCATGGCTTTGGCCTGAAGCGGCATATTAAAATTATTGCTTCGGGTAAAGTGCATACAGGCTTCGATTTGGTTAAAAATTTTGCATTGGGAGCCGATATGTGTAATGCGGCCCGGGCCATGCTGCTGTCGCTTGGATGCATACAGGCGCTGGAATGCAATAAAAATACCTGCCCCACAGGTGTTGCAACACAGGACCCTGAGCTTTACAAAGGGCTTGACATTGGCGATAAGAGGGTGCGCGTGAAAAACTTCCACGACGAAACAATAAAAGCGGCCGTAGAGTTGCTGTCGGCTGCTGGTATTGACCACCCGGATAAACTGCACCGCTCGCATATTTACAGAAGGGTGAGCGCCAATCAGATTCAAACCTACGCCGAGATGTACCCTTACCTGCTGAAAGGATCGTTGCTGGAAGCGCCTTATCCCAAAGGCTGGGAACTGGATATAATGCACAGTACCCCCGAATCGTTTGAAAGCATACTGAAAGGAAACTGAATTTGATGTTGGTGCAAAGCGTCAGCTCTGGCTTTACCGGCCTTTCTTGTTCTCTAACGCTTTCAGATCTGAAAAAAACGATTTAAGCCCGTACGAACTGCGGCCGTTTCCGAACAGCGGACTCAAACCGCTACCTGCGTTTATATGCTTAAAGTCGCGGCGTATCAGTTCGGTCAGCTCGGCTTCGCCCGCTTTTTTTTCGTTTACACCAAGCAGGTATTTAATAATGTACACCTGCGATGAATTTGGAAATTGTTTAACGGCCCTGTTAAGCATGGGGTCTTCATATTTAAGCTCTTTCAGTTTTCCACGGAGCCAGCTCAGCGCAAAACGCTCCTGTCCGAATAGCTCCCAGCCTAAGCTGTCAATTCGCAGCAAGGAATCCGGATTAGCTGCTGTAAAATAGGCGCAAATATTAAAAAGATCGGCATTCTTTGTTTTTAAAGCCATGTTGTAAATCTCTGCACCGCGTTCTTTCCTGAATTCATTTTCATCAATCACTTTATTGCTGAGGCAGTCAGCAAGCATATCCGAAAGAATTCTGGCATTTTGGGGTAAGGGGCTTCCATCCAGGATCAGGCCGCTTTCCTTTAACAACGCGGTTATCTTTTCGCCGGTTGTTTTTTCGCTTCTGTTTTCCGATTCGGATTTCTGCATAATGGCTTCCAGCTTTTGTTGTTCGCTCAGGCCCTTCTCTAAAAGGTTTTTAATTTTCACATAGGTTTGAATCAGCTTATATGCATCCGGATTTTTTGTTTTTTGCGACGCAATGAGGCTCATATCGGCAGTCATAAAATCCTCGCCTATGGCACCTTGATTCCACCAGTTGTATTCCCAGTTAAAGTCAAGGTGGGCTAGATTTAACATGGCTTCGGGGTGACCCTCAGATGTTTTTTTTCTAAGGCTGTCTCTTGTACGTAACAAATTACTACGCTGATATATCGTGCAAATGGCTTCTTCCAAGCTCACATGGTGTTTGCTATGGTCGGCACTATCCCAGTTCGCAATGGCCCGGGTAATATTACCGGTGTTAATATAACAGTCGGCCAACCAAACATTAATATCAGGCGAGTTGGGAATAACTTTTTTACATTGCTC
>CALMNJ010000423.1 GCA_937868675.1 uncultured Bacteroidota bacterium
CGATGCGCGTCTACCGGTTTAGTGAACCATACCCGTTGTTTGAAGCGGAAGGTTTTATCGGTAAGTGCGCCAACCGGGCATACGTCAATAACGTTTCCTGAAAAATCATTACTGATGGCCTGTTCAATGTACGTTGAAATTTCGGCGGCATCGCCGCGGTGCACCACGCCATGCACACGGCCATCGGTAATTTGTTCGGCAGTTTTAACACAGCGGTAACACAAAATGCAGCGGTTCATGTGCAGTTTTATTTTATCGCCAATGTCAATCATTTCGTACTCGCGGCGTTTAAACTCGTAGCGCGTGCCCGCTGCCCCGTGTTCGTAGCCCAGGTCCTGCAGCTTACACTCGCCGGCCTGATCGCACACCGGGCAATCGAGCGGATGATTAATGAGCAGGAATTCAACAACACCTTTGCGCGCTTCAATGATTTCAGGAGAAGTAATGTTTTGAACCTCCATGCCTTCCATTACTTCGGTACGGCATGATGCCACCGGTTTGGGCATGGGGTTTGGGTTTTGTGCACTGCCTTTTGTAACTTTTACAATACAGGTACGACAATAGCCGCCGCTTGTTTTTAATTTGGAATAATAGCACATGGTGGGCGGAGCTACCTCCGGCCCAATCATTCGCGCTGCTTGTAGAATGGTAGTGCCTTTTGGCACATCTATTTCTATTCCGTCAATAGTTACTTTCATCTACGCTAAGATTTTATTAAGTCGGTTATAATGGCTAACATCCACAAACTTCTTCTTTCTGGCAATTTCCAAAAACTCATCTTTAAAATGCCTGATTGCCGCAGCCACCGGCCAGGCGGCTGCTTCGCCCAACGGACAAATGGTTTTGCCTTCTATTTTGCTTTGAATATCCCACAGCAAATCCACATCGCTCTCGCTGGCTGTGCCGTCTAAAAATTTCTTCAATACTTTTTCCATCCAGCCGGTTCCTTCACGGCAGGGCGAACATTGCCCGCAACTTTCGTGATGATAGAAGCGGGTAAATGTGAAAAGGTTTTTTACGATGCTTGTGTCTTCGTCCATCACAATAAAACCACCCGAGCCCAGCATGGTTCCGGTTTGAAAGCCACCATCGCTCAGGCTTTCGTAGGTCATTAAACGTGGTTCGCCCTTTGCTGTTTTTAATATTAACTCGGTTGGTAAAATAGGAACCGATGAACCACCGGCCACAACCGCTTTCAGTTTTTTGCCGTTGCGAATGCCACCACAATATTCTTCACTGTAAATAAATTCCTCTACCGGTACGCCCAATTCTATTTCGTAAACCCCGGGTTTATTGATATGACCGGATGCCGAAATTAATTTTGTGCCTGTTGATTTCCCGATTCCGATTTTGGCATACTCTTCGCCGCCCATCATTACAATGGGGCAAACAGCCGCAATGGTTTCAACGTTGTTTACTACCGTAGGGCAGCCCCATAACCCGGCAACAGCAGGAAAGGGCGGTTTAATGCGCGGGTTGCCTCGTTTGCCCTCCAGCGATTCGAGCAATGCCGTTTCCTCGCCACAAATATAGGCTCCGCCACCAACCTGCACATAACAGTCGTGCGAGAATCCTGTGCCTAAAATATTTTCTCCAAGCCAGCCGGCCTCATACGCTTCCGCAATCGCTTTTTCGAGAATGCGCGACACATAAAAATATTCACCCCGTAT
This sequence comes from uncultured Bacteroidota bacterium, assembly GCA_937868675.1. GTDB lineage: Bacteria > Bacteroidota > Bacteroidia > B-17B0 > Aurantibacillaceae > Aurantibacillus. Next base: position 1,671 of record CALMNJ010000423.1, read on the forward strand.
GTATATATATGAGGTGCGGGCGCCAAGCGCATACGATGACGTGATCATACCTTCAATTAAAGCATGCGGTATTTTCTCCATCAGGTAACGATCCTTAAAGGTTCCGGGCTCCGATTCGTCGGCGTTGCAAACAAGATAGCGGGGCACACCCTCTGGTTTGGCCAAAAAGCTCCATTTGAGCCCGGTGGGAAAGCCTGCGCCTCCGCGACCACGGAGTCCTGACTTTTTCACTTCATCCGTAACCTGATCTGGCGTCATGGTTTTAAGCGCCTTTTCAACTGAAGCGTATCCGCCATGCTGGCGATAAACCGTCAGTGTTTCGATTCCCGGTACTTTATCGTTGTGTATTAAAAGTTTTCGTCCCATTTATGCGAATGGTGTTAAAGCGTGTTCTTGTAATCTAAATCCGAATAATTTTTGCGTTTGCCTTCGGTGCGGTAATTGTCCAGCAGTTTATCAACCTTTTCGTAAGTTAAATTTTCGTGGAAACTTGCTCCGCATTGCATCATAGGCGCGGTGCCGCAGCTGCCAAGGCATTCGGCCACTTTTAATGTAAACATTCCGTCTTTGGAGGTTTCGCCTACTTTAATATCCAGTTTCTTTTCTATGTATTTTACAATGTCTTCTGCTCCGTTAAGCCAGCAACTGCTGGTTTGGCAAATTTCCAACACACATTTTCCAACCGGTTTAAGGTTAAACATGGTATAAAATGAGGCCACTTCAAACACTTCAATGGGCTTTACTTTCAGAATGGAGGCCACATAATCCATGGTTTCGGGGCTTAACCAACCGCCAAACTCGGCCTGCGCTACATGAAGCACCGGCAGCATCGCCGATTTTTGTTTGCCCGCGGGGTAGCGCGCAATAAGCTTCTCCACTACCTTCATGGCTTCGTCGCTGAACTTTACGTCCTTGCGCTTTGCCTTATCAAAACTTTGAGTGCCGTGTACCTGTGAACCCATTTCTTTTCAATTCAAAAATTCTTATTTAACTGTCAACCGTTTTAATTTTGACATCGTTCTTATTTCAGTGTTTTATCCTAGGCATCCAACTCTCCAGCAATTACATTCATGCTGCTCATTGTAATAATGGCATCGCTGAGCATGCTGCCTTTTATCATTTCAGGATAGGCCTGATAGTAAATAAAACAGGGTCTTCTGAAATGGAGTCTGAACGGTGTCCGTCCGCCATCACTTATCAGATAAAATCCAAGTTCGCCGTTACCCCCTTCAACACAATGATATACTTCGCCAACCGGTATATCTGTTTCGCCCATCACAATTTTAAAATGATAGATAAGCGCTTCCATGTTATTGTACACCTGCTCTTTTGGCGGAAGATAAAAATCCGGAATGTCGGCGTGCATTTTTCCTTCGGGCATGTTTTTCATAGCCTGCCTGATGATGCTGAACGACTGACGCATTTCCTCCTGACGTACCATGAAACGGTCGTAGGTATCGCCGCTGGTGCCAACCGGAATAATGAAATCAAAATCATGATAAGAAGAATACGGTGTGGCTACGCGCACGTCATAATCTACACCAGCCGCACGAAGGTTTGGTCCGGTAAAACTATACTTCAGCGCCATATCTGCGCTTATTGGCCCGCAGTTGATGGTGCGGTCCATAAATATGCGGTTACGCTCAAGGAGTCCGGCAAATTCATTCAGGGCTTTTTCAAAGCCATTCATAAAGAAGTTGATTTTGTCCCAGGTGTCCTTGCTCCAGTCGCGGTCGAAACCACCGATGCGGCTGATGTTTGTGGTAAGGCGTGCGCCACAGATGCTTTCAAAAATATCGTAAATGTGCTCACGCCACTGGAACAGATAAAGGAAGCCCGTCGTCGCTCCGGTATCCTGACCAATGATGGTGTTGCAGATAATGTGGTCGGCAATACGCGAAAGCTCCATGATGATAACACGGTGATACTCGGCGCGTTTTGGTATGTCGGCATTAATGAGTTTTTCAACCGTCATATGCCAGCCCATATTATTGATGGGCGAAGAACAGTAATTAAGCCTGTCGGTTAGTGGTGTAATCTGCGCATACGGCCTTCGCTCGGCCAGCTTCTCGAAAGCACGGTGAATGTAGCCGATGGTGGGTACAGCATCGTGAATTATTTCGCCATCCATCTTCAGTACATTTTGAAAAATGCCGTGCGTGGCGGGATGCGTGGGGCCGAGGTTGAGCGTGGAATATTTTTCCTCGTCGGTTACCGTGTGGTGAGTCTCGGTTTTAGTATGTTGCTTTTTAGCCATCTGTTTTTAAGTCAAAAGTCAGGGTCATATGCCGACCTCTTTTGCTTTTAATTTATCGTCCAAACATTTTATCACTCTTGTCTTCGCGGGTTTGATCCTCAAGCGGATATTCTTTTCTCAAAGGATAAATATCCATTTCGTCCACATTGAGTATACGTTTCAGGTTTGGGTGCCCGGTAAAGCGTATTCCAAAAAAATCGTAGGTTTCGCGTTCCATCCAGTTGGCTCCCGGCCACAAATCAGTTACAGTGTGGATTTCAGGATGCTGGATGCTAAAAAATGTTTTGATGCGAACGCGGATGTTTTTTTGCATGTTGTGCAAATGATAAATCACCCCAAGATCTTTTTCATCAGCCGTTTGCATTCCGGTAAGATCGGTTAGGAAATGAAAATTCCATTCCGGATCATTTCTCAAAAACGAAAGCACGGCATGTGCCTGCTCGTGCTTCAGGGTAAGTACCGGAAAGCCATACAGTAACTCGGCCGACAATACGCTGTGGTGAAACTTTTCAGAAACTGCGGCGTTTATTTTATCTAAAATTTCCTGGCTCATTTTTTCTGTTTTTCTGTCGCTTGCGCCTTTATCGTTATTCTATTCCGTAACTGCTAAGTAATTTCTGATATTCCGGAGCATAGCGTCTCCGGCCCGATTCATTTCGTGCCAGCTCCTGAATTTTGAGAATGCCGTCAATAATCTGTTCCGGACGGGGCGGACAGCCTGGCACATACACATCAACCGGAATTATCCGGTCAATCCCCTGCAACACACTGTAAGTGTCAAAAATACCACCACTGCTTGCACAGGCACCAACGCTCAGCACCCAACGTGGTTCGGCCATTTGCTCGTACACCTGACGCAAGGTTGGGCCCATTTTTTTTGCAATGGTTCCCATTACCATCAGCAGGTCGGCCTGACGCGGCGAAAAACTCAGTCGCTCCATTCCGAAACGGGCAAGATCGTAGTGCGAAGCCATGGTAGCCATAAATTCGATGCCACAGCATGAGGTTGCAAACGGCAGCGGCCACAGCGAATTGGCCCGTGCCATACCAATTACTTTATCAACGCTGGTGGCAAAAAAACCAGGCCCTTCAAGGCCTTCGGGCTGCTTCGCAATTTCAAGTTTGGTTCTTTTTACAATTTCTTTCGACATTCGCTTAACGTGTTAAGTGTTTGAAGTAAATGACCGAATGATTATTCTGATTTTGAGCAATCGTTCAGCATTCAGCAACTTTAATCCTCCCATTTAAGTGCCTTTTTGGCTATGAGATAATAAAAACCAACGAGCAACAGGGCTATAAAACTAAACACTTCTATCACTCCGGTAAGTTTTAGTTCTTTAAAGTTGGCAGCCCAGGGATACATGAATATCACCTCTATATCAAACAACACAAATAAAATAGCAACCAAAAAATATTTAATTGAAAAAGGCACGCGAGCATTGCCCTTGGTCTCAATCCCGCACTCAAAGGTTTCGAGCTTCACTTTTGTTTTGCGGTGCGGACCAACGCGATGGGTTAAAAACAAAATCACCACCGCAAAACCTAATGCAATGGTGAACATGATAAAAATGGGGAGATAAGCAACAGGCGTGGTATTGGCCATAGTAGTTAAATTTCAGACAGTAAGATTAGTAATTTTTACAGAAACCGTCAAAAAATACGGCAATTATAACTGTACTTCTTTTTTCAGAATTACTGCCGGACAAACTTAAGCGTTACACGCTTTTCGACCCCGCTTATGTTAACATAATAAACACCGTTTTTTAGTCCTGAAGTGTTTAGTTTAATTTCGTTTTTGTCGTTCATTTTCCTGCCTTTCTCAAGCATGATTACCTGGCCAATACTATTCACAATGGCCACGTCGTATAATTGATCTCCCGCCCGCGTAAATGCGATGGTCATTTCGTCGCCAACCGGATTTGGTCTGAAAGAAATGCCACTTCCGCTGGCATTGTACTCGTGAATTCCCTCGGGTGAAAAGAAAACAGATTGTGAAGATGAAGAGCAGTTGCCGATAAATACCCAAAGGGAGTAAAACCCGTCAACCGTTGGCGATATTGCCGATAATGTAGCGCCGGGGATTGGGCTTCCGTTCAAATACCACTGGTAAGTAACGCCAGTTAAAGTAGTGCTAAGCACCGGTGACGAAGAAATAATAGTTGGTGTGGGGGGAATTGAGTTTATCGTTAGCGAGGCCGTACCGGTACTGCTACAGGCCCCAAGGGTTACCGTAAAATTATAGGCGCTCAGACTTGGGCTTGGGATAGAGATGGAAAGGCCCTGCATGCCGTTAGACCAGTCAACAGACTGGCCATTGGTAGTAACCACAAAGTTTGCCGATTGCCCGGTGCATATTGAAGCGCTTACCGGAGCAAACGTGGGTGAGCTTACAACAGAAATAGTGCTTATAAACGCCGCACTGCTGCCATTGGCGTTTGAAGCGGTAAGGCTGACGGTGTAGGTGCCGTTGGCTGCATATGTAACCACGGGGTTCTGTACCGTTGAAGTAGCGGGAGAGCCACCGGGGAAAGACCAAATCCACGCCGTTGGGGTATTAGACGAAAGATCGCTGAATTGAAGCGGAATGGTTACACACCCAGGTGAGTTGTTTATCATGAAAGAAGCAAAGGGTGGTGATGCCGTATCACTGTAAAGGTCGGTTTCCCATACTCCGCGCGCATACGTGGCGGCGCGTAATTTTCCGGTTGGATAAAATATTTCAAGCTCGTCCACCACAATGTTTGGCAGTCCATTTGAATAAAATAACCATTGGCTCATGCTAGCTTCGCGGTAATAAACCCCTACATCCGTTCCGATATAAAGCGCCTGAGCACTATTTTTCTTGAAAACAATACAGTTAACCGGTAAATTAGGAATACCGGTTGAGTAATTAGTCCAGCTTACTCCTCCGTTGCTTGATGCATAAACCTTATTACCAGATGAATACCCGGATAGGGTTACATAAATATTATTTGGATTCTGATTATCCACCGCAAGATCGGTTATTTGAGCCGAACCCAGTGGCAGTGTTCCTGAAACGCTCGACCAGGTGGAGCCTCCATTGGTTGTTTTCCAGATTCCACCAACAGCCGTGGCGTAAATAATACTTGGATTTAAAGGGGCTACCCGAATTTCGTCAAGCACCGTTCCGATACTGCCCAGTTGAACCCAGGCCGTTGAAGATGTGGCGTTAGCGATCTTATATACATTATTATATCCGCAGTAATAGGTGCTTGGATTTACGGGGTCCTGAACAATGGGTGCCACCCAGGCGGCGTTTGATGACGCAGGCAATCCGTTTGTAAGGCTGTTCCAGTTATTACCCCCGTTGGTTGTGCGTCTGAATGCCCCATTTACGTAGGATGAAACCATGATGTTATTATTGTTCCAGTCAATAAAACAATCCATTCCATCACCCCCAACAGTTTCGTTCCATGCCGAACCGTTCATAAGATTGGTTCCGTTATCCTGATGGCCGGTGATAATTCTGCTGGAGGTATTGGCCGAAAGACCAAGTTTATATATCTGGGCAATATTCATATTGCCATTTATTGTAGTATACGAGGTGCCGCTGTTTGTGGTGCGGGCTACTCCGCCATCAGTGCCAAGAAAAACGGTTGTTCCGTTTACATACAACACATAGTGCAGATCGGCATGAACATAAGGTCTGCCTCCGCTTCCGGTCCAGTGGGTATTTAGCGCCCAAGTAGAGCCCCCGTTTGTGCTTTTCCAGGTGTTTACACCTCCAGCAATAATTTCGTTGGCATTGGTAGGTGATGCGTCCATGGCAATATCATACCAACCCTGTCCGCCAGTTCCGGAACCGTTTGTGCTCCAGTCGAAAATATTTGGCGTGGAGCTCATCAGGCTAAACGTCGTTCCGGCATTCACCGAGCGGTAAAGTCCTCCAAACGCATTGTTGTTATTACTCACCAGAATATAAACATAATTGTTGTTGGCGGGTGTTACTGCCAGTGAAAGGCGATTGCTGGAAAGGGTTGAGGCGATTGTGATGAATGAATACGATGCCCCTCCATTGAGCGAGCGCGCAAATCCGGTATTTGTGACTGCAAAAACGGTTGTAGTGTCGCCAGGTTTGTACTCGGCATCCACGAAGGTGCCTGCAAGCACCTGGGTCCAGGTGGCACCTGCATTAAGCGACCTGTACATTCCAACCGAAGTAGCTGCAATAAGTGTGTTTGGATTTTGGGGATTGATGAGCAACCTGTATATGCGGCGTTGCTGCGATGGGGTCCAGCTTAGACCGGTCGTAGCCCATGTTTGGCCACCATTCTGCGATTTCATAATACCAATCGAGTGTGTGTCACCAGCATCCTTATCGCCAGTTGCAAT
>CALMNJ010000424.1 GCA_937868675.1 uncultured Bacteroidota bacterium
TCGACATAAACGGTGTTATCATCATTGTATTAATGATTCTGGTTGCTACGGTAAATATGATTACCGCCCTGCTCATTCTTATTTTGGAGCGCACCAATATGGTAGGGCTGGTAAAAGCCCTGGGCATGAGCAATTTTAGTGTGCGGCGTGTATTCCTGCACATTAGTTTAAGGCTTATTACCCGTGGGCTCCTTTACGGGAACCTGGCTGGCATTGGCTTATGTTATTTGCAGTACTATTTTCATATTGCCAAACTCGACAGCGAAACCTATTATGTTGAGTTTGTAGCCGTACAAATAAACTGGCTGTATTTTGCGCTCCTAAACGCCGGAACATTTGTGGTGTGTATGCTGATGCTGATTTTGCCTACGCTGGTAATAACGAGATTGACCCCGGTTAAGACCTTAAGGTTCGATTAATTCTATTTGATTTTGTTGTCTATAGTTTTTTGGCACAGTTATTGCTAATTTTTCATAAAACAAACCTGACTATGAAAAAAACAAACTCACTTGTTGTTTTGCTATTAATCGTTTCGCCGGTTTTTCACTCGCAAACCACAACAAAAGCCGACGTGTTTTCTACAATTCAAACCCAAAACAAATCCAGACTCACCTCACCGTATCAGGAAGACTCACTTAACGGTTTTAACGAAGAAGATTTTAAATCTTTGTTACGAGCCGAGCGGGTTTTAGGATCAGAGTACAACAATTACATATCCTCTCTTAAGCGTCATTACATCAACACCAAATACCAATTAAAATCAGACCCAAGTCCTGAAATAAATACAAAACAAAAATCCGTTATTAGTGCTTCACCTTGTGTAAATGAAGGGTTTGAGCAAACACCTGCGGGAACTTACACGGCGGCTAATTCAGTTAGCGGCTGGTCGCTTAGCAGCATGAGTATGACTCTTAATTCATGTTCAACGGGAACTTGGCTTCCGGGAGCCTCAGAGTTTTCAATCGTGTCAACACCAATCACTAATTTTTTAGGCGTAGGTACAATAACTCAGTCCCCGCTTGGTGGTTCAATGGTTGCGGTGATAAACAGCACCGTTGGCAATTGCACAAAAACGCGGATTTCAACTTCATTTTTGGTGAGCAGCTCCAACAACCTTTTTAAATATGCCTATGCCGGTTTTTTTGCGGATGCCGGGCACTCCTGTTGTTACCAGGCCGGATTTACGGTTCGTGTTCTGGACTGCAATTACAATGTTATAGCCTGTAACACAAATTCCTACGACCCTACCTGCCCAACCGATACTTACTCCACTTCCTACCTATCATCAACTTACGGCAGGGCAACCAATTGGAAGGTAAAATATGTTGATCTCACACCTTATGTTGGCAGTTGTGTAACTGTTGAATGTTGGGCAAACGATTGCGCCTACGGTGGTCACCAGGGTTATATGGTATTTGATGCGGATTGCGGGCAAACCAGTTCAAGCAATGTAGCAAACCTGATACCCGTTATTAATGCCAGCGGTAACCTTGGCATCTGCACCGGCCAGTCCAGCACCGTCAACGTATCCGGAGCAAATTCCTACAGTTGGAACAATGGTTCTACTCTTACCACACAGGTTTTTACGCCTTCGGTAACAACCAGCTATACCATATTGGGATCAAATACTAATAACAATTGCAGCGGCAGCAGCATAATTACAGTTACAGTGGGTACTTGCCTTGGAATTGAATCAACAATGAAAAACAATTCCAGATTAAACGTATTCCCAAATCCAAATTCGGGCATCTTTAATATCAGCGTTGAACAGCCAGCGATACTTATTATTTATAATAGCATGGGACAAATCGTGCTCGAAAAAAAGTTGTTTGTTGATACTGCTCAAATTGATTTGTCTGATTTTTCAAACGGCATTTACTTCCTGCATTTTGTAACAAACGATGGCGAAAAAACCTCAGTTAAAGTTCTAAAACAATCCGACTAAAGCCGGTTAAATTACTTTACGTGCGTTTAAATTAATATCCGAAATTTTCGAGTCGTCTTTCGTTATTACGCCAGTCTTTATCCACTTTTACAAAAAGTTCCAGAAATACCTTTTTACCAAAAAAGTCTTCCATTTCCTTGCGGGCGGCGGTTCCAACCTTTTTAAGCGCAGCCCCTTTGTCGCCAATGATTATCCCTTTCTGGCTATCGCGCTCCACTAAAATATCGGCTTGCATTCGTATAATTTCAGGCTCGTCTTTAAATGAATTTACAACAACTTCCACGCTGTATGGAATTTCCTTTCTATAGCTGAGCAGAATTTTTTCGCGGATAATTTCACTTACAAAAAAACGTTCAGGTTTGTCGGTAAATTCATTCTTATCGTAAAACGCTTCACCTGCGGGCAGCAACTCAATGATACGGTTCATGATTTTGTCCAGGTTAAACCGCTGGATGGCAGATATCGCCAATATTTCGGCCTTTGGAAGTTTTTGATGCCACTCCTTTATTTTTTCTTCCACCTTTTCCTGTCCCGATATATCAATCTTATTAATGAGAAGCAATATGGGTGTTTTGGTTTTTTGCAGTTTCTCCAAAAAACTTTCTTCCAGTTTAATATCTTCAAACACATCGGTAATCAGCAAAAAAAGGTCGGCATCGGCAAAAGCGGTAATTACAAACTGCATCATTTTTTCCTGCAGCTTATAAAGCGGCTTTATAATCCCCGGTGTATCGCTGAAAACCACCTGATAATTACTACCACTCACTATACCCATAATGCGATGGCGGGTGGTTTGGGCCTTGGAGGTGATTATGCTTAGCCTCTCCCCCACCATTGCATTCATGAGTGTTGACTTACCCACATTAGGGCATCCGATAATGTTTACAAAGCCCGATTTGTGTGCTTTTGTCATTGTTAATAAGATTAATTTGTTCAACTACAAAAGTAATTATATATTTGCAGCCACTTTTAAGGCACCAATCATTTAAAACGATATAGTGCGGGATAGAGCAGGGGTAGCTCGTTGGGCTCATAACCCAAAGGTCGTTGGTTCGAATCCATCTCCCGCTACCACCGAAACCCTCAGCAATAGCTGGGGGTTTTTAGATATTATGGACTTTGCTGTTTACATTCTTTATTCTAATAAATCAAACCGTAATTATACTGGATGCACCTCTAACCTCATTCAACGATTTTACTCACACAACATTTTTGGAAAAGACAGTACCAGACTTTATCGGCCTTGGATTATAGTACATGTTGAATTTTACGAGACTAAAGAAGAGGCATTAAAAAAAGAGAAATATTATAAATCCGGAAGAGGTTCTGCAAACAAAAAGAAAATCATAGAAAATTATTTGGCTCGTTGGGCTCATACCCTTCCCTAATGGGAAGGGCGTTGGTTCGAATCCATCTCCCGCTACCACCGAAACCCTCAGCAATAGCTGGGGGTTTTTAGATATTATGGACTTTGCTGTTTACATTCTTTATTCTAATAAATCGGGGATATCGAAAAAGATAAAGATTACTTAGGAAACTAAGTGGTCTTATTTATTCCAAAAATATCCTTTAATTGCGTAATTAGATTGAACGAGCCTTTTTTCTTGAGTCCGATTTGATGTAAATATGTTGAACAAAAATGCCAAAAATAACGGTTTGGTTAATTTATGATACTTGAGTTTTTATGTACCTTTATTTGTTATCTGATGCAGGTGAAAGGAAATCATACTATTAAAAACGTATCAAACCATACTGATAAATTGTATAAAGGATGCCCGGTTCAGTATGCGAGGCAATTTCTTGCCGGTAAATGGCAAATGGGGATTCTTTGGAGCCTAAAGAATCAGGTCTTGAGGTTTGGAGAGATCAAAAATCAGCTTCCGGAGATATCAGACAAAATACTTATGCAGGAATTGAATTTCTTTGTTCAGAAAGGGATAGTTGGGCAGAATATTTCAGAATTTCCTTCACCGAGAACGGAATATAAATTAACTCCTAAAGGGCGTAGTTTAATTCTAATTATTACATCTGTAGTGGAATGGGGCTATGTTTATTTACAAGATGAATTGGTTACCGGGGAAATGAGTATGAC
>CALMNJ010000425.1 GCA_937868675.1 uncultured Bacteroidota bacterium
TGTTATTTAATTGTTAATCAGGCGTTTGTTTGTAAATAATTGATTTTCAGATATTTACAACACGCACTGGTTTTCAGCCGCAAATATCGGAATTAAAGGGCTTAAAGTCCAAATATTAATAGCGAAATTATTGTTAAATCAATGTTTCCTGCTGATTATTTAACAAATTAAAGCCTTTAGGCAACCCAATCCAGGTAATGATCGAATAAAACACAAGCCATAGGGCTGTATGACATTAGCATTATATAATAACACTAGCCTTTGTTGCCATTTGTCAGGTTTGCCCCCCGTTTATTTGCTTATATCTTTACAAGCCTGTTGCAAAAACAAAAATATTCAGCGATCATAAAAAATGAGGCAAAAAATGCCGGTTTCGATTTTTGTGGTATCTCTAAAGCTGATTTTCTTAGAGAAGAAGCGCCTAAACTTGAACAATGGTTAAAAGACAATCGGCACGGACAAATGAAATACATGGAAAATTACTTCGATAAGCGCCTCGACCCCCGACTGCTTGTTGAAGGCGCAAAATCAGTTATTTCTCTTCTTTACAACTATTACCCGTCCCAAATACAAAATCCCGATGCGCCCAAACTCAGCAAATATGCCTATGGCACCGATTACCATGAAGTGATCCGTACAAAACTCAACCATTTTCTTTCGGCGCTGCGCGAAAAAATTGGATCTATAAACGGCCGGGCCTTTGTTGACAGCGCTCCTGTAATGGACAAAGTGTGGGCGCAAAAAAGCGGCCTTGGCTGGATTGGTAAAAACACCAATCTTATAAATAAACAAAACGGTTCGTTTTACTTTATTGCTGAGCTGATTGTGGATGTTGAGGTTGAATACGATGGTCCGGTCAAAGATTATTGCGGCACCTGCACACGATGCCTTGATGCCTGCCCAACCAATGCCTTCGTGTCTCCGTATGTTATCGACGGCAGCAAATGTATCAGCTACCTCACCATCGAACTTAAAGATGAAATTCCAGGTGAGTTTGCCGGCAAAATGAATAACTGGGTTTTTGGCTGCGATGTGTGTCAGGATGTTTGCCCGTGGAATCGCTTTAGCCAGCCACACAACGAGCCCGAATTCAACAATAAAAACGGATTATTGAATAAGAGTGACAAAGATTGGGCCGACATCACCGAGGAAACCTTTAGTGTTATTTTTAAACACTCGGCCATAAAACGCACCAAATACAAAGGCCTGAAACGTAATATAAAATTCATTAAAACAGGACGTTCCTGAAAATTTTCTCCGGTCTTATTAATTAATCGGTTTGGTTACGGCTCAAATGTCACTTACATTGGAGCGCAGAAAAGCTAAATCTCCCATTTGAAAAAGCTTAACGGGATTTTTTAATCCACGTAACAGTAAGCAAACATCCGCAAAGCCTTTATCACCGGTGTCCTGGCTGTGGCATTAAACAGTGTATTTATAATTCCAGTGAAAGAATTTCGTCTTCGTCCCTCACCACAAAAACGCGGTAAAACGCATTTATTTTTGACATGCCATCGGATGTGGTAAACTTCAGTTCCCTGAACGTAACAACACTTCCTGGTTTTAATGTGCCAATATATCGCACCATGCGTGGCGTAAGACGTGCGCCATGCGACGTGTCAGTTAAAAACGTGTCGCGCTCCATAATATCCATTACAAACCCCCTTACTTTGTAGCGTCCGTGATTTTTAAACTCGGCGTAAAATGAACCCGAAGCCAGGCCCATTTGCGTTATGGCCGAATCGCATCGCACGCCGGCAATTTTTACGTCTGGGAAATCAATACAGCTGTAGTTGCGCACAAGCACTGTTGCCACGTTGGTTTTGCCCGTGGTGACACTTAGTGTGGCCAAACCAAGCTTTACGTTACTGATTACAAAAACCTCGTTGCTCAAAGCGTTTATCACACCATTGTTGGTAAGCAAAGACACCTGGCGCCCCTGTGCCTTTATTGTGATAAAGTTGTTGTAGCCGGCAAATAAAAAATTATCAGAGGGATACATTTTAATATCATAGCCCGAAATATGAAAGCGCTCAGGGTTCCTCACCGTTTGTGCAACCAAAGGAGACCGGGCCCACAAAATAAAACAGATAAACAGACTTGTTTTGTTCATAGAATTATTTTTTCAATGTCCCTGATGGTGTAATGATCCTTGTGAAGAGTTTGAACAATAAAGGTATGTGCAATAGGAACAGAGGTTACGGGAAAGTCTTCGCTTTTTACCCAACACAGCACATTTCCTTCAGCAAGAATGATGAGGGTGTTTTTTTCATGCAGATCGCATTTTACTTTGTTCGGATCGCTGCATGCCACTACCACATTTTTGTTCTTCATCAGCAGATAAACCCCTCGCGGCACCATTTTCACGCCAGACTCATCCTCATAGCTACAAGTAAGGGTTATGCCATCGGGTAGATTCTGGGCGCAATCGGAGTTCCATATCCCAAGGCGGTTTACCTGAAACGATCTGTAAACAATATTCAATGTGAGTTCTTCTTTGCTGGCCTTGTATGCCGCCGACTTCGCAGAGTCGGCGTAATAAATCTGGTAACGTTTCATCAGCTCGTTGTATTCCTTTACCGTTTCAAGATATTTTGCAGATTCTGTATCCGTGTCAGGTTTCTTCTTTGTCAAAGTGCTGTCTTTCATTTTTTTTCGTATCTCAGCACACAAAAGATTGTATTTTTCGAGTGCGGGTTTATAGTTATTGGTATCAAACACCGGTCTTGCCACAACCTGATATAGTTCGGCGTTTTTTCGGAAGCTCACGAGGTAACTTTCCCCATCGCCTGCTTTATCAAGAGTTACCGTGCTCCATGTTTTGTTTAATGCCTGCCTGTCGAGCCTTTTGTCGTTTCCGCTTACTTCAAAAACCACATTCGTAAATAATTCCAATTCGGGATAGAGTCTCTTTGGGATTTCAATCATAAACTGATCCCGCCCCCTTTGGGCCAGCCGTGGCTTTGCAGGCATGTCACTTTCGCCTTTTGTTTTATCTGATTTTTTCGCAAGTATTTTTTTTATTTCGGGTTGTTTTAAGATTATTACTTCATCCTTCTTTAAAGCTTGCCACGTTTTGTTCGCCTCATCATAGTAATACTGATTAAACTTTGCCGTATCACTGTTTAATGAGGCCATTTGAACCTCGATGTTTTTTCCGGGGGCAAGCAACAGTTTATGGCCCTGTTTCGCTGCATTTATCTCAAACATTCCAGCCGATTCGAAAAAATAGTTTGTTCCTGCCGAATCATAATCCATTGGAATGCCTGAAAGCAGTATTTCGGGCACAGAGTGAAATTCACGATACTGAAGTTCTGCTTCCCCGTTAATCATGTTCCCCGCACTATCGGCAAAACTATTTTTAGGAATTCGTATTACCGAAGCGCCAATGTGCAATACGGTATCGCGCTGCGTGTTTATTCTATAACTCCTGAGTGGATTTTCGCCTGGATTTATAAGCGTTGAGGCGGCAGAATCTGTTTTATTTTCCCTTTTATTATCCGATGCATCGGCATCTTCGTAATGCATTACTGCGGCCGCCACTATGGCTGCTCCGGCGATACCATAAATAAATTTTTTCATGCGCTAACGTTTCTGTCGGTTTCATCCGTTAAAACGCCGGCTTTTTTAAAAAGATACAGAAGAAGATAAAAAGGACGCTATCCGGCAACCGGTTTGCGTTTCAACATCACCGCCGTAATAAAAGCGGTGCCTACACCAATTACCATGTAAGAAATGAGCTTGGCCGTAACGGCCCTGAACGCGGATGCGCTGGCGATCATTTCCTGAATTATATCCTTGTATTTTTCAGGCTTAATTCCTTTTTGTGCCCGCAAAAACTCAAGGAACTGCTGGCTGTTGTAATATTTCGGTGTAAGGTCTTTGAGTGCAAATTCGAACTCAAAGTAATGGTATATGCTGCACAAAATGATTCCTACTACAAAAACAGTAAGTGCAAGCCTCAGTCCTTCGCGGCCGCCAATCACGCCACCGTAATCCTTATCGCGTGTAATTTTAATTGCCAGGTAGTAAAAGGGAATAAAAAGAAAAACGCTGACTGCTTGTGCATAGAAAAACCCAAAACGACTGAAGCTGTTGCCGCTCAGCAAAATGTATAGTTTAAACGCAATGGCTGTGATGCTATATGCAAGCCCGAACAAAAGTGCCCGTTTGTTCATGTGACTATCCGTTCATGCTGATAAGGAACTCCTCGTTGCTTTGCGAGCGGCGCAACCTGTCGAGCAAAAACTCCATCGCCTCCTGCGGATTCATATCGCCCAGATGTTTGCGCAATACCCAAAGTCTGCTCAGTGTTTCTTTATCCAGCAGCAGGTCGTCGCGGCGGGTAGATGATGCCAGAAGATCAATGGCAGGATAAATACGGCGGTTAGCAAGCTTACGATCCAGTTGCAACTCCATATTACCGGTTCCTTTAAATTCTTCGAAAATTACCTCATCCATTTTTGATCCGGTTTCGGTAAGGGCAGTAGCCAGTATGGTAAGTGAGCCGCCGTTTTCAACTTTACGGGCGGCACCAAAAAAGCGTTTTGGTTTATGCAGTGCATTCGCATCCACACCACCCGTAAGCACTTTACCGCTGGCAGGCGACACTGTATTATAGGCGCGGGCCAGGCGGGTGATGCTATCAAGCAATATCACCACATCGTGACCACATTCCACCATCCGTTTAGCCTTTTCAAGCACAATATTGGCAATCTTCACATGTTTTTCGGCGGGCTCATCAAAGGTGCTGGATATTACTTCTGCCTTAACACTGCGAGCCATATCGGTAACCTCTTCAGGGCGCTCATCAATCAGAAGTATGATCAGGTAGATTTCGGGGTGGTTGTATGCAATTGCATTGGCCACATCTTTAAGCAGAACTGTTTTACCGGTTTTTGGCTGCGCCACAATTAATCCACGCTGCCCCTTGCCAATTGGTGCAAAAAGGTCCATTACGCGCGTACTCATGTTTTCCTGCGGATGGCCGGTAAGTTTAATTTTTTCGTAAGGAAAAAGGGGTGTAAGGTAATCGAAGATAACGCGGTCGCGCACAAACGATGGGTCGCGCCCGTTGATCTGATCCACTTTAATGAGCGGAAAGTATTTTTCGCCTTCTTTTGGAGGACGCACGCCGCCTTTTACAACATCGCCCGCTTTAAGGCCGAAAAGTTTTATCTGTGACTGTGATACATAAACGTCGTCGGGAGAGTTCAGGTAGTCGTAATCTGAACTACGCAAAAAACCATACCCGTCGGGCATTATTTCCAGAACACCGGTAACCAGTACGATATTATCAAAGTTGTAAAATACTTTTTCCTGTCTTTTGAATTCGGTCTCCGGCTCTTCTCTCACAGGTGCTGGAGCGGGTTGCGACTCTTGTACTTCGGCGGGGGCCGGAGGAGGTGTATTAACTTGTGCGGCTGGTGTTGTTGCAGGGGGTGGCGCCGGAGCCGGAGTTTCTTCTTCGGCAGGCTCGCCGGAGGTGGTTTCGTGAACAGGCTCTTCGGCTATTGGCTCCAGTCTCACACGTCTAGGACGTTTTTCGCGCCCCGGGCTACCAGCAGCAGTGCCCGCCTTTGC
>CALMNJ010000426.1 GCA_937868675.1 uncultured Bacteroidota bacterium
TTGTTACGATGGCGATGTGGCCCGCCTCTCAAAAAACAACACCTTTATTGGTCACCATATCTGCGTGCCCAAAGAGGGGGTGGCCATTCACATTAATGCTTTCAATTTTCCTGTTTGGGGCATGCTCGAAAAAGTGGCAGTGAACTGGCTCGCCGGCGTTCCGGCTATTGTGAAGCCAGCTACCATTACCTCATTCCTTACCGAGGCTGTGGTAAAGGAAATTATTGCCAGTGGCATTGTGCCCGAAGGGGCCCTACAGCTCATTTGCGGCAGTGCCAATGGCATTCTGGATCACGTGATCAATCAGGATGTGGTTACATTTACAGGATCTGCCTCAACCGGTAAAATGCTTAAATCGCATCCGCGTCTTGTTGAAGAATCGGTGCATTTTAATATGGAGGCCGACTCGCTGAACTGCTGTGTTCTGGGCCCCGATGTTACAACGGATAAGCCGGAATTTGATATTTTTATCAAGGAAGTGGTGCGCGAAATCACCACCAAGGCCGGACAAAAATGTACGGCTGTGCGCCGAATTATTGTTCCTGAAAACCTGGTGGAAGATGTACAGATTGCCCTTGGCAAGCGCCTGGCCGGCAACATTATTGGCGACCCAAACGTGGAAGGTGTACGCATGGGTTCACTGGCCGGCCATACGCAACTAAAAGAGGTAAAAGAAAAAGTGGAGTTACTTTCCAAAACACAAAAAATAATTATTGGCGATTTTGAGAAATTTGAAGTAAAAGGCGCCGATAAACATAAAGGCGCCTTTATGCCCCCCATTATTTTCTTAAACGAAAAGCCCTTTGCCAATACCGACTGCCACAACATCGAAGCCTTTGGTCCTGTGAGTACGATCATGCCGTACAAAACGATTGACGAAGCCATAAGCCTCAGCAAACTTGGCAAAGGCAGTTTGGTAAGCAGCATCATAACCGCTGATGACAAAGTGGCTCGTATGTACACCATTGGTGCAGCTTGTATGCATGGCCGCATTTTGGTGTTGAATGCCGAATGCGCCAAAGAAAGTACCGGTCATGGCTCGCCTATGCCCATGCTGGTACACGGCGGGCCCGGGCGCGCCGGGGGCGGCGAGGAAATGGGTGGCAAACGTGGCGTATTTCATTACCTGCAACGCACAGCTATTCAGGGTTCCCCTACTACTATAACAGCTATTCTTAACCAATACCAACAGGGGGCCAAACAAATTGAAAAAGACATTCACCCATTCCGTCAGCATTTTGAAGATCTGGAAATTGGCGAAACGCTTGTAACTGCCAAACACACCGTTACTGATGCTGACGTTGTAAACTTTGCAAACGTGAGCGGCGATCACTTTTACGCCCACACCGACGTCACCAGTCTGGATGGGACCATTTTTACCGGACGTGTAGCCCATGGCTACTATATTTTGAGCAAAGCCGCCGGTCTTTTTGTAAATGCCAAAAAAGGTCCCGTGCTGCTTAACTATGGTATTGACGAGTGCCGATTTACGAAACCAGTTTACATGGGCAGCACCATTGGAGTGCGTTTTACATGTAAGGAAAAAATTGAACAGGAAAAAAAGAATGCTGACGATATTGCCAAAGGTATTGTAAAATGGTTGGTAGATGTTTACGACGAAACCGGAGATACGGTTGCCATTGCTACCATACTAACCATGGTAAAAAAACGTAATCAGGATTAACTAACCGCCTCAAAAGAGCGGTAATACCCTACCATGCAAAAGTGGCTAAACAGAATATATGGTCTGGGGCTGGATTACGAAACCTCGTACCAGAATAAAAAAGATCTGGTGGCCTTTAACTCCACTTTTCTCTGGACCAACATTCTCATCTTTATAAACATCTTTGTATCATGGCTTTCAGGGCTGCACTGGGTATGTTTCATAAATTGCTGTGCTCTTGCAGGTTTTGCCATGCTGCTAGTTTTAAATCACTTAGGTTTTTTTCCACTTATAAAGCATCTGGGTATTTTAATGGCCAATGTTTACGTTTACTTTCAAAGCCTTGCAGGTGGCCCAGGCCTTCAATTCCAGTATGCGTATTGCATAATCATCACCATGATTGGGTTTGTATTTACCAAAAAACGTGACCTCCTCGTTCACCTTCCGGTTACCATTCTGTTTTTCGGGCTCACAAAGCTTTCGTATTATTACATAGAACCGTTTGACACAATCCCACCAGATCAGCAAGATTACTTCGCCTCAAACAATGGCGTACTGTTTCTCATTCTCATTTCGGTAAGTGCTTTTGTTTTCAGGAATCAAACCAATTTTTACCTCAACGAAATTGAAAGTAAAAAAAACCTGATCGAAGAAAAACAAAAAGAAATATTTGATTCCATTAGCTATGCCCAGCGCATCCAGTCGGCCATACTTGTGAGCAAATCCTATATGGATAAAAACCTGGGGGCCGATAATTATTTTATTCAGTTTCATCCAAAAGACATTGTTAGTGGTGATTTTTACTGGTCGGCACAGGCCCGGTACACTGGTGAATCACATTCCGACCTGTTTAAAGCAAACCCGGGCGACGAATT
>CALMNJ010000427.1 GCA_937868675.1 uncultured Bacteroidota bacterium
CCCTGGCCGGTAGCCCCCAGGTCCTCAAGCGGCTGGACAGCAATGTCTCCGCCACCTTCCAGCGCAGCCTCCTGTGCGAGGCCACCTGCTGGAACCCCACGCTGGTCCCCTCGGACCCCACCTTCTCCTGCCCCAGCGACCCCGACGCTTCGGCACCCATGCGCTTCATCTCTACATCAAGCTCTATGTAGCATTTGGCCACCCGTTCCGAAAGGTGCCCCACGCTTGCCGAGTCGTAAATACTCAGCACAGGAATGGGGTCAACAAAAAAAATGCCGGCAAACCCGGGTTTGGTAATTGCTACGGCATGCTCATCAAATACCGGAAAAGCACCAACCTTTTTCAGGTCGTTTTTTTCCGGTCGGCCACAGGCTGCCATCAGCAGCGCAAAACTAATTGTTGCTAACAGCGGCGCGCGCATCGGTAGTGCTTTTTATCTTTCCTGGGTATTGTTTCAAAGCTGCCTCAAGGCATTGCATGGCTTTTTTCAAATCTTCGGTATTCAGCACATAGGCAATGCGAACCTCATTGGCGCCGGCACCAGGGGTAGAGTAAAAACCACCGGCAGGCGCCAGCATCACGGTTTGTGAATCAAGGTTAAAACCTTCCAGCAACCATTGGCAAAATGTATCCGCATTGTCAATGGGAAGCCGCGCTATACAATAAAACGCGCCGCTTGGTTTGGGGCAAAACACACCTTCCATTTTATTCAAAGCATCCACTACAAAATTGCGGCGGGCCACATATTCTTTTTTCACGCCTTCAAAATACGAGGCAGGGGTATCCAGCGCGGCCTCTGCACCAATCTGGCCATAGGTGGGCGGACTCAAACGGGCCTGGGCAAATTTAAGCGCAGCGCTCATTACCTCTTTGTTTTTGCTGATAAGCGCCCCAATCCTGGCGCCGCAGGCACTGTAGCGTTTGCTTATCGAGTCCAGTAATATCACATTGTTCTCAATCCCGTCAAGGTGCATCACGCTCACATAATCCTTGCCATCGTAACAAAACTCGCGGTACACCTCGTCGCTCAGTAAAAACAGATCGTGTTTTTTCACCAGGTCGCGCAGGGCTTCCAGTTCGGCCCGGGTGTACAGGTATCCCGTAGGGTTGCCGGGGTTACAAATCATAATGCCACGCGTTTTTGGCGTAATGGCCTTTTCAAACTCCGCAATGGGCGGCAGTGCAAAACCACTCTCAATGTAACTGCGAATGGGTTTCACCACCACATCAGCCGCTTTGCTAAACCCATTGTAGTTGGCGTAAAACGGTTCGGGAATAATAATTTCGTCACCGGGGTTAAAGCAGCTCATCATGGCTATGCCAATGGCCTCACTGCCCCCGTTGGTTATTATTACTTCGCTGCTGTCAATGTTTATGTTGTAGCTCTTATAGTACCCGCATATTTTTTTGCGGTAACTTTCGTTACCTGCGCTGTGGCTGTATTCTACAATTTTAAGATCGTTGCTTTTAATCGCGTTCAAAAATTCAGACGGGGTTTCAATATCGGGTTGCCCAATGTTGAGGTGATAAATTTTAATCCCCTTTTTTTTGGCGGCCTCTGCATAAGGCACCAGTTTCCGTATTGGTGAGGCCGGCATGGCCTTGGCTTTGTTTGAAATAGAAGGCATACGTTACGTTTTTACGATAAACAAATATAGACACTAATTTTCTTCGCGCCTTAACACTACACCAGTGGTTTGCACAGGTTTTTCGTTTTATTTGGGCGCCCTGGCGGACCACGTAGGTTATCCCGCCTGAAATGGCGGGAGGCTTACATGGGCCGGCTCAAAAGCCCACCGGGCTTCCGCCTTTACAAAAAGAGCTAAACCCTGCGTGTCCCTGGCGCGGCCGCGCGGCTCAATACTGCTTTTTAAAACCGGCTTTTCCCGAACTTCTTTTTCTTTTCGCCCCCGCCAAACGAGCCACGGTCTTTTCCTCCAAAGCCTTGTTTTTCGAAACCGCCAAAACCACCTTTGCGGTGGCGTTTCTTTTCGTGTCGTTCGCCATCGCCACCAAAACTGCCTTTTCCGCCGCCTTCTTTCATGCGCGGGTTGCTTACCTCCAGTTGTATTTTTCGGTTGTTAAACTCCATATCCTGCGAGTTCATCGCCAAAAAATTGTCCACAAATCGGCTCTCGGTTTCAAAAAACGAAAAACTGTTTTTTACGTCCACATTAAATACCATGCGCGGGTGAAGCTTCACCACGTCCGACAAAAAGTCGCGCAGGCTGTGGTGGTTAAACCCGTCAAGGCGGCCCATGTTTACAAAAAAGCGGGTGGTGCGGTGCTTACCAAACGCACCGTCAACCGAGCCCTTGGCAATGTTCAGGTCAGGCGCATCCTGATAGTATTCGTGAAAGCGGTTAAACTCTTCGCCTATCACACGCTTTATAAGTTCTTCTTTTGTAAGGTCTTTCAACTCCTCATAAATGGCCGGTAAAAAGCTCTCAATTTCCTCATCCTTTACCTCCACATTGTGCAGTTTGTGTACCAGATTAAACAGTTGTTTCTCGCACACATCCGGCCCGTTAGGTACATTTTTACGCTCAAATTTCTTTTTTATAATGCGCTCAATGTCTTTAATGCGGCCACTGTCTTTGGGTGTAGTTATTGTAATGGCAATACCCGATTTGCCTGCGCGGGCTGTGCGCCCGGTACGGTGGGTGTAGTTCTCCACATCCTCCGGCAGGTTGTAGTTTATAACGTGCGTTACGTCGTTCACGTCAATGCCGCGGGCGGCCACATCGGTTGCCACCAGCATTTGCAGCGTGTGGCTTCGGAAACGTTTCATCACAAAATCGCGCTGGCTTTGCGACAAGTCGCCATGCAGGGCGTCGGCGCTGTACCCGTCTTTTATCAGGGAGTCGGCTACCTCCTGTGTTTCGGCTTTTGTTCTGCAAAACACAATTCCAAATATTTCGGGGTAATAGTCGGCAACGCGCTTCAGGGCCAGGTAGCGGTCGCGGCTTTGCACGAGATAATAAATGTGCTCAAGATTGTCGGCCCCTTCATTCTTTTTGCCGGTGCTCAGCTCCATTGGCTTGTGCATGTAGTTACGGGCAATGCGGTCTACTTCCTGAGG
>CALMNJ010000428.1 GCA_937868675.1 uncultured Bacteroidota bacterium
TGTTTATCCGGATCAATTTTCCAAAGGCCTTTGCTCCAGGTACCTGCCCATAACTGCCCGCAATGATCTTCAAATACCGTGTTCACAAGGTTGTCCTTTTCTGTATTACCAGGCAACCAGTTGCAGTTACTGTAAGTTTTATCCTGCCAGTTAAACATCCACAGGCCCATATAGGTGGCAAGCCATATTCGTTTTTTACTATCAACAAACACCTGGGTAATTCTCAAATTGCTCCCATAGGTATTTTGTTTGTTATACACCATGAAGTGGTTTGTGGACGGATCAAAAACCCGAAGCCCTACCTCAGTGGCGATAAGAATTTTGTTTTCGTAAACAGCCAATCCGTAAAAACGGTTCGTTGCCTCATTAATGGTATCAGGAAAATAATTTTTGATTTTTTTATTATTCAGATCAAAACCCGAAAGCCCCTTTCCGGTGGCTATCCAGAGTGTTCCGTTTAATTCCGCCATCCCATTGATCACATCCGATGGCAAGGAATTAAGTGTTGATTTGCTCCGGTATGTATTAACAAGTGAACCATCGAAGCTGTTAAGACCGTAACTGGTACCCATCCAAACAACGCCCCGGCTATCCTGAAAAAAACAGTTTATGCTGTTATCGGTAAGTCCGTTTTTTTCTGATATGGAATACAGCACCGCTCCCTGCTGAGCATGTTTGATAGTCCAACCAAGCAGCAATAACAAAAATATGAGCCATTGTTTTTTCACCTGAAGTACGTACATGCATAAACATCAAATGTTTTGCGCACAAAAATGTTTGAAGTTATAAATGTGCGTATTAATTTTATAACATGCTACACCTTCAATACCCCATCGGAAAGTTTGAATTTGAAAAAGAAATATCTGACAACGAAATCCAGGCACTAATTGCCGAAATTGAAAAACTACCACACCAACTGAGGCAGGTTGTACAGCAACTTACACCGCAGCAGATGGAAATACCTTATCGTACCGGTGGCTGGAAAGTAAAGCAGGTGGTCCATCATCTTGTGGACAGCCACATGAATGCCTATATCCGGTTAAACCTGATGCTTACAGAAACGCAGCCCACCATAAAACCGTACGCCGAAAAATTATGGGCCCAATTGCCCTATAAAGAGGATCTTTCCATCGAAACTGCACTTACGATGCTTGAGATGGTTCATGTTTATCTAAGTGCCGTTTTGCGCTCATTAAGCAATGAACAGTTAAACCACACCTACCTGCACCCCGAATACAACCGGATTTATACGCTTCGCAAAGTAATTGCTCTTTATGCCTGGCATGGCAAACACCATTTGGCGCATATTACCAAACTGAGGGAAAGAAATTTTGACCAATAAATCCAAACCCATATTTATTTTACTTTTTTTCCTGTGTTTGTTTTCCTGCCAGAACAAGGTCGAAACAACACAAATGCCTGTTTCGGATGAAGACACGGATGAAGCGGGAATTATTGACAGCAGTGAATACGACGAAAATGGCCCGCCCTTTAAACACAATTGCCTGGCCACTTTCAGTTTGTTAGGACAATATAATATACGTGACAGCATGTGCCATGTCTATTATTCAGGTTATGGATGGAACAACAACTTCCCATCCTGCTCATGGATCTGGGCTGAACTCGCTTACAATGAGTCGCCTCAAAACTTCGGGGCAAAACAATTCAAGCTGCATTTGCTCGACCTCAGGCATTTCAACATTCCCGGCAATGGCACCGAATATGGTCACGACAGCATCAAAAAATATGTGATTGCCGTTTACGACTGTCTTCCGGGAGACAGCATTTACAGCGTACGTTACGATCCTTACGGTAATGGAAATTATGCTTGTGCCGGCTTTTATTAGGCAACGGAGGAAGTATGTTTTTTGCATCCACCAGATATAATTTATTTAAAGTAATTGCGCGCCAGCTTTAACAGGAATCATGTACAAGGCATTT
Source organism: uncultured Bacteroidota bacterium (assembly GCA_937868675.1). Classification (GTDB taxonomy): domain Bacteria; phylum Bacteroidota; class Bacteroidia; order B-17B0; family Aurantibacillaceae; genus Aurantibacillus. Next base: position 1,942 of record CALMNJ010000428.1, read on the forward strand.
GATCCGCTGATGCCTTCCCCGATAAGATTTACAAACGTTACCGGGAATGGCGGGTATCCGGCGCCTGTTCAAAATCCGGATAGAGCAGGTATTTTTTTCTGATCTGTTTAAAGTGTTTCAGTTCCTCCACCCATGAAGCTCTTATCTCATCCTCGTTAAGTCCTTTTTTTATCTGCTCCTGCAAGGTTGTATTACCTGCATGGTAATTAAAATTCGCGTCAAAAAAATCCGGCCTGGCAAGAGCTTTATACATATTAATAAGCCAGCTCAATTCAATCCGTTTTGGATGTTTTGTAAGATAAGGGCTCTTTCTTAAATCTGTACCGTAGCATTTTTCATTGCGGTATTTTGGAGTGGCAGACAGAGCACTGGCCAATGGTGTAAACGAAAACGTTGTGTCCTTATATAAGGGATGCCCGATCACCTGAAACGGGAAAGGAGTCCCTCGACCAAGGCTTACAACACTTCCTTCAAACAAACCCAGTCCCGGATAAAGAAGCACTGCCATTTCGTTAGGAATATTAGGTGAAGGTTTTACCGGAAGTTTGTAAGATGCTTTTCGGTCATAATTTTTGAGTGTTACCACTGTGAGCCTGCATTTCGCCTTGTTTTTAAGCCAGCCCTCTCCGTTGGCCATTTTTGCATACTCTCCGCAGGTCATTCCATAAACAATAGGAACCGCGTGAAGCCCGAGGAAGCTCCTTAATTCGGGTTTAAGCAAGGGGCCGTCAATATAAAATCCGTTTGGATTCGGCCTATCCAGCACCATGCACTCTTTGTTGTTTTCGGCGCAGGCTTCCATCACATAACACATGGTGGCAATGTAGGTGTAAAACCTTACTCCCACATCCTGTATATCGTAAACCAGCACGTCCAGATCTTTCAACTGTTCAGGCGTTGGCTTTCTGTTCTTGCCGTAAAGCGATACCACAGGCAGTCCTGTTTTTTTATCGAGGTGGCTTTGTACGCTGTCCCCTGCTTCAGCATCGCCACGAAATCCGTGTTCGGGACCGAAAATCCGTTTCACATTTACCTTTAAACTCAATAAGGTATCTACAATACTTGTTTTACCTACGAGGCCCGACGCATTGGTTACCACGCCCACGCGTTTGCCTTTTAAAAGCGGTGCATACTTTTCAAATTGCGCGTTGCCGCAGGCAACCGTTGAAAACTCGCGAACCACAACCTGTGCAGGAATAACGCAAATGAGATGCATTAAGACAATAAGGCCGGCTATTTTGTTATTTTTGTAGCCATTATAAACTCTCTTGAATGTTGAAAGATTCATAGCATCCCGCATACTTGGAAGCGGAAATGAAAAAGGAAACATTTCCCGCCCCATTGTAAAGATAGGAATTATTGGCATTACGCTGGGGGTGGCTGTTATGCTGCTAACCGTTAGTATCGTACTGGGATTTAAAAATGAAATCACATCGCGCATCACCGGCCTTACCACGCACATTGCGGTGGGCAACATCAACGTGAATCCCGGCAACGAGCCCGATCCGATTACTATTGGTGCCGACACCCTTAACGCCATCCGAAATCTTCCTTTTGTGAAGCGCGTACAACGCACTGCATTTAAAAATGGCCTCCTTAAAACACAGGAAGAGAATGAGGGCATCCTGATAAAAGGCGTTGAAAAAGATTACGACTTCGATTTCATTAAACAACATTTGGTTGAAGGTAACCTGCCTGACCTTGAAAGTGCCGAGGCCAGTCATGACATTCTCATCAGTAAATCGCTGGCTTTGCGTATGAAACTTAAAACTGGCGACAAAGTGCAGGTACATTTCATTGCCCAGCATGCTGTTTACGACTCAACCGAACATGCTACCATTATTAAATCCGAACAGCGAAGCCGGAAGCTTAAAATTTGTGGCATTTTTAAAACCGATTTTGTTGATTTTGACGATAAGCTCAGCCTCGTGGATCTCAGGCAGGTTCAGCAACTGAACTTTTGGAACGACAATATGGTTGGTAAATATGAGATTAAGGTGCAAAACTTTGATGATCTGAATGAAAATCTGGAAAGCGTTCAGGAACTGCTGGGTTACAATTACAGCGTAAACAGCGTAAAAGAACTATACTACAACATTTTTTTGTGGCTTGATAAGC
>CALMNJ010000429.1 GCA_937868675.1 uncultured Bacteroidota bacterium
AATCGTGGCTCAAGACCTTCAGCTTCCGCCTTATCAAAAAACAGTTGCATCAGCTCATCCTCAATCCCGATTAGCGAGATGAATTTCTTCAGATCAAACATATTACAAATATAAGAATTTTGCCGTTCTCTGTCCTTTTTAGCTCCCGCCATAGAGGGCACTTTTTTAATACTTCCGTTCACAATTGACTCAAAAGAATGAAAAATTTCCATTTCGCCACCCTGATTGTATCGCCCATTTTGCACAGCGCGGCCTTTTTCCGGCACTTCGATCACAATGTCCACGTCATGCTGGAACTCATTTGCGCCCCTGAAATGTCCATCCTTTGTTGTCTGGAATACGAAAATGAATGACTTGCCAGGGTTGCTCGACCGTAGGGTTTCTAAATCTTTTGCGGACAAGCCCAACTTGTTCACGCTGTCAAGGAAAATGAAATCGAACGGGCTGATGTCTTCAGGTATCTCCTCGGCCACATATAGGTTGGGATGAACCACGTCCTTAGCTTTCAGCTTTTCTTGAAGGGTCATATCCAATCCTTCCTCGCGGGCGATATAGAGCACTTTGCCATGATTACGCGCTAAATACCCAGCAAAATCAACGCACAGGAATGACTTACCCATTTTCGGCCTGCCATATACCATCGCACTAAACCCCGGCGCCGGATCACCTATCAGCGTGCGATACTTTCCTACGAACCCAAGCGTTTTAAACTGCATGTTTTTAAACTCCATGCTATTCATTACGCCGGGCAAACTTTTAACTGTTGCGACCTCGGCTTGGTTTTCTGGTTTCTCGGTTTCAGCGGACAAACAATTAATTCCATTCAACTCTTCAGTTTCGGGACCAGCCATTTCACATCCGCAGCCAGAGAGAAAACCATTAAGCCCGTCAAGCTCTGTGCGCTCAATGCTGAGTATCTTTTGCTTTTTGTCTTTGATGTACTGGCTCAGGTTATAGTGCATTTGATCAAACACTTTGAAATATTTATCAGTCTTGCCTATCTTTCCTTTTTCAAAGGCCTTCGTCATCGCGCTAACAAGAACCTGTGCTTTATCTTTCACTCCGTATTTACCGTTGAGATTAATATAACGCTTAATAAGTGCAACGGATGGCATCACCTTTTCCGAAGCAATGATCTCTTTAAAACGATTATAAACATCGTGATGCAATCCTACCGGAATTGATTTTCCCATTGAATTGTAAACACGGATCAGGTTATCCTGAATATGTTTTAGCTCCTTTGCATAAGGAGAAGTTTTGCGAACGCGCTTTTCAATGATCGCCCGTTGCAAGGCATTAATGAAGCGCAAAAAATCCTCTTTAGTTTTTCTTTTGTTATGCCACGATACATAACGCCGGATAAAGCGGATCTCCTCCGGTATTCTTTCTACCAATAAAATTTCGGGTTCGTCGCTTCCTGAAGGAACAACTTTAGTTTTGCGCTCTTTCTTCGGTGTATGGTGAACAACAGGTGCATGTTCGTGCTTTACCTCATGCTTGGTCTCTTCCTTCGGCAGTGTTTTTTTCTTTGACTGGTTCTTTTCAAGATACTCATCAAGCTTGGAAAAATAAGCGTCTATAACACGCTGAATATTTTGACTGGTGCTATAAGCGTTCCAGTTCGTTCCATTCTCGGTAGATTTAATAACGAAGCTGTGTCCTTTTTGCAGAGCCTCTGGTAACTCAGAGAAATTAATTCCTTTGGTTTCCTTAAAATAATTTGATGCGGTCAATAACATGGTTTCAGTTTTTATAAGTTATGCAGCTAACAGGTCAAGTTCTAATTCGAGTGCTTCGGCTTCAAGTTCCAAAAGGCGCAACCGTTCACTTTCAATTTCATCAATGTCCGGTGGTATATCAATTTTCCGTCGGCTTGATACCCGATCGGAATTTGTCTTTACAAGCGAGAGTTGGTTAAGGCCAACGGAAACACTCACGCCATATCTGTTTTGCAGGATCGTTGCAAATGCTTCAATATTATCACCGGGCAAAGTGGCCTGCATTTTATCGGCGGCCTTCTCAAACATTCCCTTGTGAAGCAAAGCAATCAGCTCCTTGTCAATGTAAATATCACCGGCCTTTGAACGAGCGAGCGGAACGATCACGCGGTAGTCACCGCCCATTTTAAAGAACGCTATGTTATTTGACGCATATAACGCGCTCCCATTGGTCATAGACTTTAAGAGCGGCAAGGCTTTAATGATTGGTACGGTTACTTTTTGTTGACTTGCATCTTTTGGCCGCCATTCTTCCGGTAGTAAAATTCCTTTTTTAGTTTCGCCCGATTTTGTGGTGTAGCTTACCAGCTTGCCGCTCTCAGTGCCGAAGGCTTGCAGGAGATTACCCGAAATGATATATCGTGTTCCGCGATCTTTCGTCTTCTGTTTGATCTCGCTTTCCCATTCAGATAACAACTCATCCACCTCCGGAGTTTCAATGTTTAC
>CALMNJ010000430.1 GCA_937868675.1 uncultured Bacteroidota bacterium
CCAGCGCTTTTCACAATATCCTTTGTGGCTCGCTGAATACACGTTAGATGGTGCCAATCCTATACTCCCCAACAATTCTCCATGGAAAAACTGGCTTATGTGGCAAAAAAATTCTAACACAGTTTTTAATACAGACACAACCGATTTTGATATTTATGTCGGTAGCATGTCGAACCTGAAGATGAATAAACACTAAACTCCTGTTTTGTTAAAGCAACCCGGAATTTATATATTCAAACGTTAAACGATCCCATTGTTTCACACACAACAAACAAACATGAAAAAGCAAACAGACAAAATCCTCTTCAGGGCAGCCGTATTGGCTTCTGTAACAATTATGACCGCCTGTTCGGGCAACGGCGCCGACAATTCGGGTAACGGAAAAGACACCACCGTCAGCGTACAAGTTCCTTCAACCTATACCGAAACTCCAGGCAACTATTACGGCATAGACATTTCAAGCTATCAGGGCGATGAGGTAGCCGAGATTGGGCCTGAAGACAGCCTTACTTTCATCATTTGCAAAGCTACCGAAGGCATCAATGTTGTGGATCCTGATTTCGACAAGAACATCCAAACCATTCAATCCAAAAAAGTTATTTACGGAGCGTATCATTTTTATCATACCGATCAGGATCCGGTGCAACAGGCCAATCATTTCTGGAACACCATAAAAACCAGCAATGTGATTCCCGAAATAGCCCCCATTGTGGATATTGAAGATGGCAGCGTGCCTCAGGGTGCACCGCGCAACAACACGCAGATCCAACAAAATCTTAAAACCTTTTTAAACACACTTGAGCAGCTTAGCGGGCGCCACCCAATGATTTATACCGGTTACGACTTCGGGAGCGCTTCGCTCACCGATCCCACCTTTGCTGCCTACGAGTTATGGCTGGCCGAATACAGTGGCACACAGCAGCCCCAGGTTCCGGCCACCTGGAAAGCAAAAGGCTACAAGATCTGGCAGAAGAGAGATAATTACAATATTAACTCCACTCAAAACGATTTTGACCAATACCGCGGAACTAAATCCGGCCTCACTAAATAAGTATTCCCTGTTCATCTGCTCTTCCCGCGCCTATTCTGCCCCAGCAACAGGAATAGGCGCGGGTTTATTACACATAAGGCATTTTTAAGATTCCTGCAATTAGAGCGTACATTGCCAGTCTAAATAAGATTATAGCTGCATGATTTATTTTTTGGATTTATGCACCACAAAAAAAATCGCATTAAGCTCCTCCGGTATACGCATAAAAATACCTGTTCTTGCAAATCGGTTATTTTTCCTCTGAGAAAAGCGATATTCCTCTTCTAATTTTGGCATCAGCAAAAGCTTTTGAAATGGAGCAGAACCCATAAAAAACGACCGTTCCGGTTCGGTATACAGCCGGGGGCGAAACCGAAAAGCCTTACGAGTAGGATAACACAATAAACACATTTAACATGTCAAATTTATTAGCAGGTGTCTACTTAGCAAAAGGCACAATTGGAAATGCAGGAACACCAGGTGCTCCGGTTGCAAGTTTCAGTCTGGTGGTTGTACCGGCACAACATTCCGTTACAGGAACAGTGGTTGTTACGCAAGCTGTACCAGGCCCCGACAGCCACATTACTGTTCAGGTAACCGGCAAAATTTATGCAACCGGTCTTGGAAAATTTACGCAGGTTGTAACACTTAACGGGCAATACGTACAAACGGTGCAGCCGCCTGCAATTGGCGCCTTCCTGGCCGATTTTAATGCGCACATGGCTATTGACAGCTCTTGGAATGGCACGGGTGGTTTCTCTTACTGGCAACATGATATCGAAAATGTACCGGTGAAAGCAATTCAATAAAAACAAAAAAATGGGACAACACAGCCCGGCAGCTGAAGCGCAGCCGGGTTGTGTGTTTTAGATCGTGTAGCAGTGGACAACCGGGGTTCTTATTTCCGGCGAAGTAACTTATCTAACGGTTTGGCTTAAGGTTGGAAAATTTAACGTTGGTGCACTATATGCAAATGTCAGCGTACCAAAACTTCATACCTTTGCAGTCTCGTTTTTCGTATGAAGCTTCTTTTACACTATCTTAAACAACACAAAGGCCTGATGGCGCTTGCTCTATTACTGGCGGCCATAAACCAGTGCTTCTCGCTTTGCGACTCCATTATAACAGGTAAGCTTATCAATAATTTCGGGCACAGCTCGAACGACCCCAGTGCCATTTACAGAGAATGGAACCCCTTCGTTGTTAACCTCATCGGACTTCTGGGGCTCTCGATCGGCGCGGCCATGATGAGCCGCCTCGCTAAAAATTTCCAGGATTATTTCACCAACATCGTTATACAGCGCACCGGCGCCACCATGTACACCGATGGTATAAAAAAGGCGCTGTCGCTTCCCTACCGCGATTTTGAGGACCAGCGCAGTGGCGAAACCCTGGGCCGTCTTCAAAAAGTAAAAACTGACACCGAGCGTTTTGTAAACCTCTTCATCAGCCTTGTATTTCAATCTATCATCGGCATCATTTTCGTGTTCGTTTACGCCATGAGCAAACACTGGTTGTTAGGGCCTCTTTATCTGCTTACGGTTCCCATCATTGCCTCGGTGAGTTCATTCCTTGGCAAAAAAATAAAAACAATCTCAAAACAAATCCTTGGCGAAACCACCGCACTGGCAGGCGCCACCACGGAGTCGCTGCGGAACATTGAGCTGGTGAAGAGCCTTGGCCTTGTGGAGCAGGAAGAAAAAAGGCTCAACACCACCACCCACAAAATTCTGGGTCTGGAGCTGAAAAAAGTCCGCTTCATACGCTCACTTAGTTTCATTCAGGGCACAACCGTTCACACTGTTCGCACACTGCTGGTATTTACGTTGTATTACTTTGTGTTTAACGACCTTATTAAGGTTGGCGATCTTATCACGCTGATGTTTTTCTCCTTCTTTATTTTTAACCCCATGCAGGAACTTGGCAACGTGATTGCTGTTTACAATGAAACCAAGGCAAGCATGGATAACTTTGCAAAATTAATTCACTCCGAATCTGAACCTGTGCCCGCAAACCCGCAAACCATGGGCTCTATCAATGAAGTGGTTTTTAACCACGTTTCGTTTGGACACAATAGTTCAAATGGCTATGCGGTAAAAGACATTAACCTTCACATCAGGCGCGGCGAAACCATTGCTTTCGTGGGCCCTAGCGGTAGCGGAAAAACCACTCTGGTGAAACTTCTGCTTGGACTCTACAAACCTAATAACGGTCAGGTGCTTTACAACAACATC
>CALMNJ010000431.1 GCA_937868675.1 uncultured Bacteroidota bacterium
TCTTACTGACGCTTATGTAGCTTTTCGCTAGATACAGTTAATTTTTTACGACCTTTAGCTCTACGAGAAGCTAAAACTCTACGGCCATTTGCAGAAGCCATACGCTCACGGAAACCGTGTTTGTTTCTTCTCTTACGTTGCGATGGTTGGAAAGTGCGTTTCATGTTATTTATAATTTAGTATTAATATTTTTAAAAACGGACTGCAAATATAGGGTATTATTTGGTTCCGGCAAACATTATTTAAGACTTAATACATGCGGGGTTACAATTTAATGACTCTTTGGACTGATTTAAAGGCTAATTTTGTGCCTTTGTATGGCTAAAAAAGAAGAGAATACCGACCTCAAACGCCCCCTTCGTAAAGACGAGTTACCTAAAGCGAAGCTCAGTATTGAAAATTTCAGGAAATCAACGCGATTATTTCAGTATTTGGGCAAGCATAAATGGAAATTTGTTTTGGGGATGATTTTCCTTGGTCTCAGTGCAGGTGTTGGGCTCATATTTCCGATGATGGCCGGTAAGCTTCTAGGATACATTGGTGAAAAAGTAAAAACACCTGATAAAATCAGCAAAGAACTTTCAACAATTGGCCTATATCTCCTGATACTTCTGCTTTTTCAGGCCATGGCATCCTTTGGCCGTGTTTACTTTTTTGCACAGGTTACCGAAAACATCTTAAAGGCCGTTCGAAAAGACACGTTTGCTCGAATTATTCAGATGCCGATGAGTTTCTTTTCAAAAAATCAGGTAGCAGAACTCAGCAGCCGGATAGCAACCGACATCAATGTCATTTCCGATGCATTTACTATAAACATCGCCGAACTAATCCGTCAAAGCATTGTTGGTATCGGAGGATTGATATTGTTAATTATTAAAACCGATTGGGTTATTGCCAAATGGTTTTTGATGATTATACCCCCACTTACCATTATTGCCATACTTTTTTCAAGGCGTATCAGAAAATACTCTAAAACCTACCAGGAAAAAATCGCTGAGTCAAATGTCATTGTCGGCGAGGCCTTCACGGGCATCACCAATGTAAAAACATTTACAAACGAGCAGTATGAAATAAATAAGTACGACAGCATTACCGATAAGGTAAGGGAGTTTGGGCTTAAATATGGTGTTTTGCGCGGCACGTTCTTTTCGTTTGTGATGATTTTTGTTTTCGGTTCTATTTTTTTTATTCTCTGGCAAATGTTGTTCGCATTAAAAGTGGAGGAGAGTATTACACCTGAATCGTTTGGCACCTTTTTAATGCTTTCACTTTTTGTGGCCGGTTCGTTGGGTGGTCTTCCTGAACAAATTGCATCAATTCAGCGTGCTTTAGGTGCCACCGACAGGGTATTTGAGCTGATTGACGGCAACATAGAGAATATTGAACTACTGAAAGAAAACACTCCGGCAGCTCCTTCCAAAGGCGAAATTGACTTTGGCAACGTGTCGTTCAACTACCCGTCACGGCCCGATTTTACAGTATTGAAGAATCTTAATTTTACGGTTAATTCCGGCGATACGGTGGCTCTGGTGGGCCCCAGCGGTTCTGGTAAAACCACTATTGCCTCGCTCATCCTTCGGTTTTACGATCCGGTTAGCGGCATGATAACCATTGACGGAGTGAATACCAAAACCATGTCGCTTACCGAGTTGCGTAAGAAAATTGCACTCGTGCCACAAGATGTTATTCTCTTTGCCGGCACCATTCGCGACAATATTGCCTACGGAAAACCAAACGCTACCGATGCCGAGATTAGTGAAGCAGCACGGCAGGCCAATGCACTCGACTTTATCAATTCTTTCCCCGACAAATTTGGAACGCTGGTTGGCGAGAGGGGGATTCAACTCTCGGGCGGGCAGCGGCAACGCATTGCCATAGCCAGGGCTGTACTCAAAAATCCAAGTATTTTGGTGTTGGATGAGGCTACCAGCAGTCTGGATAGCGAAAGTGAGCGTTTGGTTCAGGAGGCGCTTGACAAACTCATGGTGGGACGCACCAGCGTGGTAATTGCGCATCGCCTCGCTACCATCCGGAAAGCGGATAAAATCATTGTGCTACAGAATGGTTCCGTTCAGGAAAGCGGCACACACGCCGAACTTATACAAAACGAGGAAGGTTTATACCACCGCCTGAGCAAAATGCAATTTGAACTTTCCTGATCACTGCCAAACGGCATTTTAGCGGCTGGTTAAAAATCCTGCCAATACCTGTATGGCTAGGTATAGAATTGAAATCAGTACGCACAGCTTTATTTTGGTATGGTTGACGCCAAAAACATCTTTGATTGATGGTTTCAGCAACAGCCAAATCAACAGGGATTCAGCGAACACCCAAATTAATGATTGAATGAAGAAACTCCCGTGGGTATTATTGTACAACGTCTTCTGAAATACAAAAACACGCAGAGGTAAAACAATCACCAGATTGAGCAGAGAGGTAAATAAAAACACCTGTAGTAATAGCCAGCCGATCAAACTCTTTCGCATGAAAAATATGAGTGCCACTATCAGATGAAAGATCGGAACGGCAATAAGCAAAAGGAAAATAATGTTTGGCAGTGTCAGCTCCGCCATGTCAAAAAAGCGGAGCAGGGTTGTGTTTGAGTAGATGGTGTAAATAAGATAAAACCAAAGTATACCGCTAATAAAGTGAAGCAGGTTTTGTGAGGCAGGAGGCTGTGCAGGCTCATCACTTTCGGTAAGAGTCTTTTTTTTGGGCGGCAACATTTTCCCAAGCATAAAAACCAGAAAAAAATAGAACGCTCCGGTGCCTATAAAAGCGCCGCTTACATTATCAGTGAATTCGTTACGCGAATAATTCGCTGAGTTATACATTAATAATCCACCGAAAAACACGCTGAGTGAACCGAGAACATAGCCACTGTACAGGAGCCATTTTTTGCGGGTTATTATCAGGCTAATCACAATTGCAATGGCAACAACGAGCCCTATGCCAACAAGCAAAAGAAAGGTGGCAAATGCTTCAAGGGCTTTTTCGGTTCCCTGCGCCGAGGCAACGAAAGGAGAAAAAAAAAGCAGTAATAAAAAACCCGCAACGCGATTTAACCTATTCTCCATAGAATGAACAATACACAAAAATAAGAAAGTAAATAACCGTAACAATCGAAAACAGACTCCGTTAAAGGGCTGCAAGCTGTTCTTCAAGCGCTTTAATCTTGGAAACCGCGTCGCTTTCTTTTTTGCGCTCAACCGCAATTACTTCAGGTTTTGCGTTAGCCACAAATTTTTCGTTGGCCAGTTTTT
>CALMNJ010000432.1 GCA_937868675.1 uncultured Bacteroidota bacterium
ATTGATATTACCCGACAGCGGAATAAAAAACTCGGTGGTGCGTATTACAAAACTAAAGGCTCCTTCAGGTTTGGTATTGGTATAGCTAAAAGCCGAAAGATTGGCTAGTTTAATAAACACCGGATCGAAGTATGACCTGCCGCTGTCTGATTTTTCAATCACTTCAAGCTTTTCCTTTGGCGACATTTGTTTTTGCGCCCTTAGGTTTCTTACCGTGCTAACAATCTCTTTACACACTTCAAATTCTGCAAGCCGGGTGTTATTAAGACCTGATTTTTCTTTAGGCCATTCAGCAACAATAGCACAATCTTTCACATCACGTTCTTTGAGCAGATGCCATATTTCTTCGGTAATAAATGGCATCCATGGGTGCATCACTTTCAACAAATCTTCCAGGAAGGCGATCGTTGCCCGGTATGTTTCGCCATCTATTGGCTGGGCCTTGCCTTCAATAAAATCAGGCTTAATCGCTTCGAGATACCAGGCGCAGAAATCGTCCCACACAAGTTTGTAAGTTGCCATCAGGGCATCGCTCATGCGGTATTTACTGTAATGATCGTTGATGATTGTAAGCTGCTCAGAAAATTTATTTTCAAACCAGCTGATGGCTGCTTTTGAGGACTCAGGCTGGGGCACACTGCCTGTTTCGAAACCTTTAATCAAACGGAAAGCGTTCCAAACTTTATTGGCAAAATTCCTACCCTGCTCGCAGTAGCTTTCATCAAACAACAAATCATTTCCGGCAGGTGAACTCAGCAACATCCCCACCCGTACACCGTCGGCGCCATATTTGGCTATAAGGTCAAGCGGATCGGGAGAGTTGCCGAGTGATTTACTCATTTTCCGGCCAAGCTTGTCGCGTACAATACCCGTGAGGTAAACATTGGTAAAGGGCTTTAGGCCGGTGTATTCTTTTCCGGCAATGATCATCCGTGCAACCCAGAAGAACAGGATTTCGGGTGCGGTTACCAGATCGTTGGTAGGATAGTAATATTTTAAATCGGCGTTGGCATTTTCCCAGCCTTTTTTCACCACTTCCGCATCAAACACAGTGAGCGGCCAAAGCCATGATGAGAACCAGGTGTCCACCACATCCGGATCCTGATGTACCTCTTCTTTTATTGCATCCGGATTCAAGGTCTTTAATTTTTCAAAAGCTTCGTCCTGTGTTTTGCAAACAACGGTGTTGCCTTTGTCGTCATACCAGGCGGGTATACGCTGGCCCCACCAAAGCTGGCGGCTGATGCACCAGTCGCGCACGTTCTCCATCCAATGGCGATAAGTGTTGATGAATTTTTCGGGAATGAGTTTTACATCCCCGCTCAATACGGCATTCAGCGCAGGTTTACTCACCTCTTCCATTTTCAGAAACCACTGCATGGATAGTTTTGGCTCAATCACGGCATCGGTGCGCTCGCTGTGACCAACCTTGTTTTTAATTTCCTCGATTTTTACAACGAGGTTGTTTTCCTGCAAATCTTTTATGATTTGTTTGCGGCATGCAAACCGATCCATGCCCACATAGGCGCCGGCAGCTTCGCTGATGGTGCCGTCGGGATTCAGGGCATCAATCACGGGCAGCTTGTGTTTTTGTCCGAGATTAAAATCGTTGATGTCGTGAGCCGGTGTAACTTTTAATGCCCCCGTTCCAAATTCACGATCAATGTACTCATCAAAAATAATAGGAACGCGGCGGTTCACCACCGGCACGAAGCAAAATTTTCCTTTCAGATGCCTGTATCGCTCATCCTCAGGGTGCACACACACCGCCGTATCGCCCATAATGGTTTCGGGACGTGTAGTGGCAACAGCAATGTAATTGTCTTCGCCTTCAATCATGTATTTTACGTACACCAGCTTGCTGTTGCTTTCTTTGTAAATCACTTCTTCGTCACTCACGGCGGTAAGTCCCTGAGGGTCCCAGTTTACCATGCGAACGCCGCGATAGATGTGTCCTTTGTTGTAAAGGTCAATAAATACATCAGTGACTGCTTCGGTAAGCCTGGGGTCCATTGTAAATCTGGTGCGCTCCCAATCGCAGCTGGCGCCCAGTTTTTCGAGTTGCTGAAGAATAATGCCACCGTATTTTTCCTTCCAGTCCCAGGCGTGTTTCAAAAATTCTTCGCGGGACAGGTCTGCTTTTTTAATGCCCTTGTCGGCAAGTAATTTTACTACTTTGGCTTCGGTGGCAATGCTGGCATGGTCGGTTCCGGGTACCCAGCACGCGTTAAAGCCCATCATGCGGGCACGGCGAATGAGTACATCCTGAATGGTGTTGTTGAGCATGTGGCCCATGTGCAACACGCCTGTAACATTGGGTGGTGGAATCACAATGGTATAAGGGGTGCGGTGATCGGGCACTGATCTGAAAAAATGATTATCCTTCCAGTACGGATACCACTTGCTTTCGGCCTCGGAAGGGTTATATGTCTTAGGAATCTCCATCTAAAAAACCTCAGTTTTATTTTGTTAAATTTCGTAAAATTACTGAAAGAATTGGGTGTTTATAATATCTTTATGGCACGATTTTTAGTAATTTAAAACTAAACAAACATTTGACCAATATGAAAAAATTGATTTTTACACTGGGATTGATTGCAGGATTGTCTTCATTAACCTTTGCACAGGATGGCCATGGTGCCGGAGACGGACACAACCATGATGCCGCGCAAACCCCCCCTACGCCAACAAGTCTTGCGGAATTAAAACTGGATAAGTTGACCCATGACTACGGTACCATTAAACAAGGTGATAACGGGGAGTGTGAGTTCAAATTCACTAACGCCGGCAAAGAGCCGCTGGTGATTACAAATTGTCAGGGTAGCTGTGGCTGTACTGTTCCGCAATGTCCAAAAGATCCGATCCTGCCTGGCAAAGCCGGGGTTATTAAAGTAAAATATGACACTAACCGCGTTGGTGGTATTTTTAAAACGGTTACTGTTAATTCAAATTCCAAGTCCGGCAACGTGGTGTTAACTATTAAAGGTACTGTAGAGGCAAAACCGGTTGAAGAAACGTTTCCTCAAAATGCAGCTCCCGCAGGCGCTCCTACCGAGCAAAAGAAAGGTTAAGATCAACATTTCTGAATCATGAAAACCTTATTTTCTTTCCTGTTGTTGATGTTTGGAGTTGCGGGTTATGTGAACGCACAGGACGCCCCTTCGGTTGTTCCTGATATGAACCCGAACGCTCCGGATATTAAATTTGAAAGCGAAGTAATTGATTACGGTGTAATTGAATACGATGCTAACGGAATCAGGGAATTTAAATTTACGAACTCAGGACGCACCCCTCTTACGATTACTTCGGTTACCGGGGAGTGTGGTTGCACTGCCACTACCATTGATGGTAAACCGGGATGGCCTACAGAGCCAATTCTTCCTGGCAAAAGCGGTGTGATAAAAGTAAAATACGATACCAAACGCGAAGGACGTTTTGAGAAAAATGTTACGGTTACTTCAAACGCTAAGTTTGCTACAAAAAAAATCCGTATCAAAGGCGAAATCAAGCCAAAACCAGCAGCAGCAAGCCAAAACCAGCAGCAGTAGGTGGCTAATGATAAAGTGATATTAGCAAATCCCCCAGCCAAAAGCCGGGGGATTTTTTATTTGTGCTTTCTGGGGTTTACTTTTTCCTCTTTTGTTTCGTTTGCGCAACCACAGATGCAAGTGGAGGATACAAAAAAGAATTTTGGCTTTGTCAAACGAGGTGAGGTACTGGTTAATAAATACGTGATTTTTAATAAGGGCAATGCGCCGCTTATAGTTACTAACGCTGAAGTGGAGTGCTCCTGTACAAGTGTTGATTATCCAAAAAGGCCGGTATTGCCCGGAAACACTGACACCATTGTGGTGAGTTTTAATACGGCCAGCGTATATGGGCGACAGGACCGTATCGTAAAATTGTTCAGCAACGATTTGGCAGGGCCTGCCATACTCCGGTTTAAGGCCATTGTAAAAAACCAGTAAATCAGCGCCTTCTGAAAAATTCGGAAGCAATAATGGATGCGGCCATTGCTGCGTTGAGCGACTCGCCACGACTATCCGGGTGAGCCGGAATAGTGATGGGGTTGCTAATGTATTTTTGGTTTTCGGGATTAATACCATTGGCCTCATTACCAAGAATCATCAAGCCGCCCCTGAGGTTTTCGTGGTAAATGTTTTTGCCGTTGAGCTGGGCACCATAAACACGTTTAAAGGGTTGCTTTACCAGCAATTGTTGCAGTTCAATATATTGCACATTTACCCTGAGAAAAGCGCCCATGCTTGCCTGAATTACTTTTGGGTTGTAAAGTTCGCAGCAGTTGGGTGAACAAAACAGGTTGGTCATTCCAAACCAATCGCACAAACGGATAATGGTTCCAAGGTTTCCGGGGTCACGGATATCGTCGAGGTAAAATGTCACATCCGTCTCGGCATTAAAAAGCGCTTCTTTGTTTTGAGGTAAAAAATGGCATACGGCCAGCACGGCGTTGGGGCTATTTTGCAGACTTAACTTTCGCAGGTCGTCTTCGTTAACTTCTGTGATAATTGCCGTTGATGAAACAAGCAGGTCCTGGTTTTTCTGAATAAATGAAGAGGTTGCATAGACCGTTTGTACAAGTGAAGGATTAAAGGCAAGAATTTCCACTACGGTTTTAACTCCTTCTGCAATAAATAAGCTGTTTTGTTCCCGGAATTTTTTGAGTTGAAGGGATTGAACCTGTTTAAGCTGGTTTTTACTGAGCATGCGGTTTCGAAGTTACTATATTTTGACAGTAGAGCAAGGATATTGATAGGCTGCCGTTAACATCTGGAATAAGTTATGGGCGCAAATAAGACCTAATTTAGCATATTTATATCCGGTTGATTTTGAGCAGAAACATAAACACAGGTCGGTTAAGGGCAGCCGGAGGACTGATTTTATTTATGTTGCTTTTTACTGCCTGCAGCCCCACTAAAAAACTAAAGACGGGCGAGTTTATCGTTGACAAGGTTAAGGTTGAGTTGGTTAATACTCGTGGTATCGGCATTCCAAAAGAAAACCTTGAGGCTTTTTTCCGCCAAAAGCCAAACCGTAAGCTGTTTCGCAAAATCAATTTTTTTGTGTGGTGGTATAATTTGTTTAACAATGAAAAAATAAGAGCGAAACGGGAAAAACGGAATGCGGAATACGATCGCAAAAATGAAAAAAAAATAAAGCGATACGAGGAGATCAACAAAAAAAGGGAACTGAAAGGTAAAAAAAGGAAGGAACCTTCACTAAAGGATAAAGAAAGTCTGCTCCTGATTGAGAGTGTACGTGACATTGGAGAACCTGCGGTGGTTTTTGATTCGTCGTTGACACGACAAACCAGTTTTCAGTTAAGCCGGTATTTATTCAGCAAGGGTTTTTTTGATAACCGGGTGCTCGATACGGCCGTTTTAAATTATCGCACAAGCAAGGTAGCGCTCAAATATCTGCTTTACCCGGGCAGGCCTTACGTTATTAACAAAGTTATATACCAGTTTGATGATAATGAATTGGGAAAGCTTATTGCGCGTGATACATTGAATTGTTTGCTTAAACCCGGTGATGTTTATGATTTTGAAAAACAACAGGCAGAGCGGCAGCGCATTACCGATCTCGCGGTTAATTCGGGGTATTATTTTTTTGAAAATGCATATTCCTCCATTGTGGTGGATTCGGCATTCGCAAACCATAGTGTATCTATTCACATCCGTATCAAAAAGTTCGCTAAATCCTACGGTCAGGGAAGCGATTCGCTGATTTATGTGAACCATCCAAAACTTCGTATCCGGAATATTTATCTCATAACGGAGCAATTTATTGGTAACGTTCGGGATGCAAGTTTCCGCGACACGCTGCACACAACAAATGAGGGCATGGTGTTTTTACTGAATCAGCCTATGACCTTCCGGCCTCAGGTTATAGTTAACAATGTTGACCTCTATAAAGGCCAGCTTTTCAGACGCGATTCGGCCCAGCTTACTTACCGCGAGCTTCTTGGGCTTGGTATTTTTAAAAATGTGAGCATACAGTTTTTGGTGAATCAGAATTATTCGGATCAACTGGATTGTTATATAATCTGCAATCCATTAATCAAACAATCTCTTACAGCCGAAACGGAGGGTACCAACACATCCGGAAACCTTGGTGTTGACGGCAGCCTGGTGTACCAGAACCGTAATTTTTTTAAAGGCGGAGAGTATTTTGAAACCAAATTGCAGGGCGCACTGGTGGCTCAGTCGCAATTTAAATCGCAGGATAATGGGCAGGGGGCTATTGGCCAGCTTCCTTCCACATTTAATACACTGCAGTTTGGTCCCGAATTAACATTTGCCGTTCCAAGGGCATTTTTCCCATTTTCGCTCCTTCCTTTCAAAAAAGAAATGTCACCCCGTACGTATCTAAAATCGTCTGTCAATTTTCAGCGCGGACCTGCGTTTAGTCGTGTGATAACGAGCATTGACTACGGGTTCAGTTTTAAAACGAACGAAAACCGGATTAAACATGACCTGGTGCCATTTGAGGCCTATTACGTGAATGCACAACTATCACAGGCGTTTCAGAATACACTTACGGCACTTAACGATGCCTTTCTTGTAAACTCATTTCAGGACCACATCACCACGCTGTCAAAATACACACTTAGTTACACTTCTAAACAAAATGCCAATACCAGCAGCCGGCCCGTAAGTTATGTGCGATGGAGTATTTCCTCTTCTGGAAATTTACTGCGGGCTTTTTTCAATGTCGCCGGTGGGGCTAAAGATAGTTTGGGCCGCTATCTTTTGTACGGAATACCATTTGCACAATTTATAAAAACCGATATTGACTACCGGTTTTATGTGCCAGTGCGTAAAAAGAGCAGGGTTGTGTACCGTGTGGCAGGCGGAATTGGAAAACCACTTAGTAATCTTAGCGTATTGCCGTATGAGCAAAGTTTTTTTAGTGGCGGCCCCAACAGTGTAAGAGCCTGGAGGGCCCGCACGCTGGGCCCGGGAGGCTACGATCCAAGCCAAAGTACGGCGCGTTATGATAAGATAGGTGATATTCTTCTGGAAGGAAATGTGGAATACAGGTTTCACATCATAAGCTCGTTTAATGGCGCATTTTTTCTGGATGCCGGTAATATATGGCGCCTGAATCCAGACGCCATTAAGCCTAGGGGCGAATTTGTTGCCGGACTTTTTCTTGATCAGATTGCACTGGGCGGGGGCTTTGGTATGCGCTGGGATCTTGATTTTTTTGTACTGCGCCTCGATCTGGCG
>CALMNJ010000433.1 GCA_937868675.1 uncultured Bacteroidota bacterium
ATTCAGACACCGTGCGGACGAAGGCCGGGGATTTTGTTGAGGTAATGTCAAACAGAACTAAATTTAAACGTTTAATTTACCACACTTACAATACTGAAAACAGAATAATTCCATTAATTCTGTTCAAAACGTTTGCTCTTGTTTGACCCCAAACCCTGAGGTAGGTGCTTTTTTTTTATTATAAAAGGTCATAAAGCAGCTGTGGTATTTTATCCAGTTCCAGGAGAAAACTATCTTCAACCGCCACCTTGCTTTTCTTTGAGAAAAGTTTCAGATTTTGATTTTGGGCAGTATCCTCAACAAAAAACTCAATACTGCTTTTACCTTCATGCTCATTAATAATTTTTTCGAGTTTAGTTACCAGGTCGCTGTCAAGGTTCTCGAGTTTTACTTTAAGCTTAATGGCATTAAATGCCTTTTTCTTCACCTCGTCAAGCAATTCAATTTTATTGAGTTTTATCTCCAGGCTTCCGGGCTGATTAAAGCGCTCCTGAACACGGGCCTTGACAAAAACAAATAGCCCCTGAACCATAAATTTATTGTACTCTACAAAGTCTTTACCAAACAGCATTAACTCTGTGCTTCCCGAGTAATCTTCTACTACCAGCTTTCCAAAAGCATTACCTGTTTTGCTGGTGCGATTCTCAAAACCCGTAATAATGCCTCCAAAAAACACTTCTTTATTCTTAAAAGGCTCGAGTCCGGCCTTCAATTGGGCACAGCTTGCATTGCAGCGATGATCGAGCACCAGTTTAAACGGGTCAAGCGGATGCCCGCTGATAAAAAAACCAACCACTTCCTTTTCGCGGCTCAGTTGCTCAAGCGCCGTCCAGGGCTCCACCTTTGGAAGCACGGGCTCGCTTACCTCCACCTCGTCGGCCCCGCCAAAGAGGCTTGCCTGCGAAGTGTCGTTACCCAGTTTTTTCTGGTTGGCGTAGCGGATCATTTTTTCGGTGAGCGTACTGCCATCCGTAATATCCGGCACAAAAAACATGGCTCTGTTTACACTCCCGAAACCATCAAAAGCCCCTGCCAGCGCTAAGTTCTCGATCGATTTTTTATTTACCGCCTTCGAGTCAAGCCTGGCCGCCATATCAAAAATAGTGGCAAACCTGCCGTTCGCGTTCCGTTCCAGCACAATCGCATCCACCACATTTTCGCCTACGCCTTTAATGCTTGACATGCCAAACCGCACATTACCATCTGGCATTACACTAAATCTGGAAAAGCCCTCGTTCACATCCGGACCAAGCACCTTTATGCCCATACGCTTACATTCCTCCATAAAGAAAGTAATCTTCTCAATATTGCCACTGTGGTTAAGCACCGATGCCATAAACTCCGCCGGGTAGTGTGCTTTAAGATAGGCCGTTTGAAAGGCAAGGTAAGCGTAACAGGTACTGTGCGATTTATTAAACGCATAACTCGCAAAGGCCTCCCAGTCTTTCCACACTTTTTCGGCCACCGCAGTATCATGGCCATTCGCCTTGCAGCCCTCCAGGTATTTGCTTTTCATTTTGTCCAGCACGTCCTTTTGTTTTTTACCCATGGCTTTGCGCAGGGTGTCGGCATCGCCTTTGGTAAAGTTTGCAAGCTTCTGGCTCAACCTCATAACTTGTTCCTGATATACAGTAATGCCATACGTTTCCTGCAAAAACTCATCCATTCCTTCAAGGTCGTATGTAATTGGTTCGCGACCATGCTTACGCGCCACATAGTTAGGTATGTATGCCAGCGGACCCGGACGATACAAGGCATTCATAGCAATGAGGTCGGTAAAACTGTCGGGCTTTAAATCTTTCAGGTACTTTTGCATGCCAACACTTTCAAACTGGAAAATACCGTTAGTCTCGCCACGCTGAAAAAGCTCAAGTGTTAACTTGTCGTTCAGGTCTATGGCATCAATATCAATTTCGAGTCCGTGCCTTTGCCTTACAAATTCCAGGGCATCCTTGATAATGGTTAGGGTTCGTAAACCAAGAAAGTCCATTTTGAGCAGTCCGGCACTTTCGGCAACCGAGTTGTCAAACTGAGTAAGCAGCATGTCGCTGTCTTTTGCCTTTGTAACAGGCACAAAACGCGTAATCTCGTCGGGGGTAATAATCACGCCGCAGGCATGCACCCCTGTATTGCGCACACAGCCTTCCAGTTCGTAAGCCTGCTTCAGTACGGTGGCTTCGCGGGTATCGCCTTCGGCCAGTTTTCGGAAATTGTAAGATTGTTCCACCACCTCGCGGCGGTCTTTTATTTTATCGAGGTATTTTTCGTCAATCCCTCCTGGTTTCAGCAATGTTTTCAATTCGGCTTCCAAACTTTCAGGAAATGATTTTGCCAGCCGGTCAGCATCCGGCAACGGGAGATTAAGCACGCGGGCTGTATCGCGGATAGCACTTTTGCCGCCCATGGTTCCGTATGTAATAATTTGCGCCACCTGATTGAAACCGTACTTGTTAATTACATAATCAATCACCTTTCCTCTGCCCTCGTCGTCAAAATCAATATCAATATCAGGCATGCTGATACGGTCGGGATTAAGGAACCTTTCAAAGAGGAGATCATATTTTACTGGGTCAACGTTGGTAATACCAAGGCAGAAAGCCACTGCGCTTCCGGCAGCACTACCACGGCCAGGCCCCACGCTCACACCCATTTCACGCGCTTTGGTGGTAAAATCCGAAACAATCAGAAAGTAACCAGGGAATCCCATGCGTTCCATCACGCTCAGTTCAAAATCAATCCTGTCTTTAATGTCGGGACTCATATCAGGATATCTTTTTTTGGCGCCCTCAAAGGTTAAGTAACGGAGGTAGGCATTCTCGCCACGCTTACCTTTACCTTCATCATCAGGGTCGTCATCACGGGGATCTTTAAATTCGTCGGGGATATTGAATTTAGGTAAGAGTACATCCCGCCCCAATTTAAATGCCTCTACCCTGCCCACAATTTCAGCGGTTGTTTCAATCGCCTCCGGCAGATCCTTAAACGTCATTGCCATTTCTTTGGGCGGTTTAAAATAAAACTCCTCGTTGGGCAAAAACAAACGTCCCTTGCGCGGATCGCCTTTCAGGTCGCGGAGTTCGCGCTCGTCGGCAAAATTAAGTCCCTCTTTTACTCCAATCAGAATGTCGCGCGAGTAAGCGCTTTTTTTATCGAGATAGTAGTTGTTATTGGCTGCAAAATATTTTACACCATGCTTTCTGGCAAACCCAAGCAAAACCTCGTTCACATGGTCTTCTTCGGCAAGATTGTGGCGGTTTAGTTCCACATAAAAATTTTCACCAAAAAGATCCCTGTACCACAAAAATGCATCTTCGGCCTGTGCCTCTCCAGCGTTCAGTATCAGCCAGGGCACTTCGCCCTGAAGTGATCCCGTAAAACAAATCAAACCTTCGGCATGCAGCACCAGTTGTTGTTTGTCAATACGTGGCACATAATACATACCTTCGGTAAAACCAAGTGAACTGAGTCGCGAAAGATTTTCGTACCCCCTTTTGTTTCGAGCTATAAACGGCACAGCAAAGCCGTTGTCCTGCCGGCTTCGGTCTTTATGGTCGCGGGCTATATTCAATTCGCAGCCGATCAGACATTTAATTTCATTTTTTTTAGGACCGCTTTTTTCGCCCTTTTCAACCGCTTCATTGTGACTTTTAATGGCCTTATTCTGTTTATCAAGAGTCTGCCAGAACAGGAAAGAAGCGTACATGTTTCCATGATCGGTAAGGGCCAGTGCAGGCATATTATACTCTGCTGCCTTTTTCACCAGATCACCAATATCACTCACACATTGCAGCACCGAAAACTGCGAATGGTTGTGCAGGTGCACAAACCCCTCGGCAAGCTTGTCAAGCTGTGCATCACCAGGCCATACGTTTTTTTCTTCTGTCTTCGGTAACGGACTCTCTGCTTTTTTATTCCTGAGTCCTTTTTCGTGGGCCAGAAGCCCGCTGAGGTCAACATCCTCGTATGCAATCAGAGCCGCCTGCGAACTGTTTAGTTCGGGTACCCGGTGGATGCCGCGTTTAAGTAGCTCAAAAAATACCCGGGCAGTGGCCTGCACATCAAATGCCGCGTTGTGGGCCTCTTCAAACGTGGTATTAAATAGTTTTGCGTAAAGTTCGGTCAGCGTGGGCCATTTAAATTTCCCTCCCTTTCCTCCGGGAATGGCACAAAAATGAGTGGTTTCATCGCTTTTGGTATCCATCCTTTTTTTTCCTTCGAAAAAATTAGGCAATCCGCAACGCAAAAACTCGGCCCCTATAATATTGATGTCAAAATCAATGTTGTGCCCGCACAGATACCCGCATTGATGCACAACCTTTGCAAATTCGGACAACACCTCTTTTAATGGCCGGCCTTCCTTCAGGGCCCGCTCGGTGCTTATGCAGTGGATCTGAACGGCATTGAACGGTATTGTGAATCCATCGGGACTTATGATAATCGCGTCTGCACTCACAAGCCTTCCTCCTTCATCGTGCAGTTGCCAGGCTATTTGTACCATGCGAGGCCAGTTGTCAAAATCGGTTATGGGTGCATTATAATTTTTTGGAAGACCAGTTGTTTCGCTATCAAAAATCAGGAACATATTTTGGATGAGGTGCTTTAAATTAATCGTTAAACTCCCTGTTTGTCTGCAGTGAGGCCGTTAGTTTGCAACCACACCGATTCAACCCCCTAAATTTAATTCAATATCCTTTGCTATACGGGCCTGTTAATAAAAATGCGCCCTTACGTTTAGCTTTTTCTATTGCTGCCTTCACGTAATAACACACCCGCTTAATTTTCAGGCAATTATATTTAAATGCTGCATTTTCAGGTTCAGCATAAAACGCTATCTTTGCAAGTCTTAAAAAATTGTAGCAGTAAAATGAGCAAAGAAAAAAACGTTCAAAAGGCGGAATCAACTCCAAAAAAAGAAAACCTGAGTGTACTTGAAAGAATCAGGAGAAGAACCGGACTTTTGGTTGGCATTGTGGGTTTGGCCCTCGTTATCTTTATTCTTGAGAGCCTTCTTGGATCGAGCAACGCCATTTTTGGTGGTCAGGATCGTGCCGTTGGATTTATTAACGGGTACAAGGTTGACATTGTGGATTTCAACAACCGCCTTGAGGCAAAACTTAACGAGTACCGGGCCAGTCAGCGCGCCGAAGTGGATGATAATGTTCGCGGTCAGGCAATTGAAAATATTTGGCAGCAATACGTTGTTGAGTATGCCATCAGGCCCGAGTTCAAAAAAGCAGGCATTGATGTTGGTGAAGATGAGCTATACGACCGCGTTGTTCTTAACCCTGTACAGTATGTGGTGCGCCGCATTAGCACAAGCGAAGGGAAGATAGACCCTCAGTTTGCCGCCGCCGATGGTTCACTTGACAGAATGAAGTGGAAACAAGCCGTGCAAAGTGTGGTGGGTGAGTCAGAAAAAGCAGTAAAACAAATTGAAGAGGAAGTTAAGAATACCCGCCTTTTTGAAAAATTCAGGATGCTGGTTAACAAAGGTCTTTACCTTACAACGGCCGAAGTGAAAGCTAAATCAGCCGCCGAAAACTCCGCCATGGATATCAGCTACGTAATCAAACGTTACGATGCTGTGGAAGACAATTCAATTAAACTGAGCGATGAGGATATACTGAAATACTACTCAGAGAACTCATATAAGTACAAAAACAGGGAAAACACCCGTGCCGTTGAATTCGTGGCGTTTAATGTTGTTCCAAGTCCTGCCGATATGGAGGCGATTGAGAAAGATGCAAACAGGGTTGCAAACGACATGAAAGGAAAAACGCCTGCCGAAGACAGTGTTACATTGAGTCAGGAAGGTGATCCCATTAATAACAACATTCAATCCATGAACCGCAAAAACATGACCGTGCGCGATTCAGGAATTTACACGGCCGCCCCCGGTACGGTGTTTGGTCCTTACAATGAAGGTGTTTACTTCAAAATTTACAAGCTTCAGGCTATTAACGAAATAGCCGACAGCGCGCGGGTACGCCACATTCTAGTTGGCATTGGCGACAAGCAGCAACCTAAGCGCACCATGGCCCAGGCTAAAAAAGAGGCAGATAGCCTTTTGGTATTAATAAAAGACAAAAAAGTAAGTTTTGACTCGCTTGCCACAAACTTCAGCGACGACCCCGGAAGCAAAACAAATGGTGGCGACTATGGATGGTTTGACGAGAATGAAGGTTTTGTTGAACCTTTCAAAAATGCAGGCCTCATGGGCACAAAAGGTAATATTACGGTAGTTGAAACGCAATTTGGC
This sequence comes from uncultured Bacteroidota bacterium, assembly GCA_937868675.1. Lineage (GTDB taxonomy): Bacteria > Bacteroidota > Bacteroidia > B-17B0 > Aurantibacillaceae > Aurantibacillus. Next base: position 6,260 of record CALMNJ010000433.1, read on the forward strand.
TACCATATTATTGAAGTGCTTGATGTGAGCAAGACGCGACACACCAGTTACCGCATAGCACAGGTGTTTATCCCTATTCAGCCCAGCGAGGAAACCAACCAGCGTGTTTTTGCTCAGGCCAGCGAGTTTGCCGGCGTGAACAATACTGCCGAACTTTTTGACAAAGCGGTTGATGCCCAAAAGCTCACCAAACGCATGGCCGACAATATCCGCGATGTTGACAGGATGCTGTCGGGGCTTGACAAAGCCAGAGATCTTGTAAAATGGGTTTATGATCCAAAAACAAAAATTGGCGATGTAGGTGTATTTAGCTTTAAAGACAAGCATGTGGTTGCCAAACTGTCAGCTATTAAGAACAAGGGCACTGCGCCATTTGAATCGGTAAAAGATCAGGTTACAAAAGATGCCCTGAAACAAAAGAAAACGGAGATGCTTTTAGAGGAATTTAAAACCAAAGGCGCTGGTGCACCAAATGTTGCGGCACTGGCTTCAAAACTTGGCCTCGAAAGTTTTACTGCCGAAAATATTATTCACGAATCGCACGATGTAAAAGGCGTTGGCCGCGATGACATTCTGATTGGCACAGCCATTGGTTTGAAACAGGGCAGCATGAGCCGTCCTGTAGCCGGTGAAACAGGTGTGTTTGTGGTAAGCGTTACCAAAACCATTCCTGCGCCAGCCATGAATGATTACAACGAAAAAAGGAAACAGTTTGAAAGACAGCTCAGCACACGCACCGACTACGACAGCTTTAATGCTATGAAAGAAGCCTCCGATATTGAGGACTTTAAAGGTAAAATTGATTAATAAAAAGGATCCCGCAAAAAAAGCGGGATTTTTTTTGACACAACGATTGAAGTATGAAAATTTCGGACATCACGAGCGCACTTGAAGATTTTGCCCACCCCGGTTATCAAGAGGATTACGACAATAGCGGTCTTATTACCGGTGTAGGGTCGTGGGAGGCAAAAGGTGCCCTCCTGA